>NZ_JBMKNV010000040.1:0-1002 GCF_049220665.1 Chryseobacillus diguaensis | reverse complement strand
TTTTGCTGACGGGATCAAGTCCCACGGGCGCTACGTTCTACCCCGACTACCGCTATCATAAGACCATATAGAAAAAGGTCAACCAGAAATATCTGGCTAAGCTTATATTACGATCGGGCGCAATTGTTGAGTAACGAATTTAGTAAAGAACTTTATTTGTCATAAAATTTGTGTCTGATTGTTGGGTTTAAGTCATAAGGCGCTACGCCGTCGAGAACAATGTGGATTTAATAAAGGAGAATCGTGAACTGGCTCTTCACGAGGCCTTTGGCACTATCGATTCTCTTGCAAACTTACATCCGTACAATAACCGTTCCACCCCCGCTGCCCTGAACGCACTTCGTATCTTCTTGATCATGCTTCGATTGCAGCAATTGATTATTTTGGGCAATCAATTGATTAAGCTTATCCAACTGATTCCCGAGATTGATCATCAGTTGAATCATATATTGCATATCCGAAGATCCACCCTGATACGGATTGGAAGCGTATGACGCAAAGGGATAGCTCTGACCACTGGCTTGAGATAGTGCCCCTGCGCTTGACCCTTGAGCGCTGGGACTGCCATGGCCCTGGGAGGCGCCCTGCTGGCCATTTCCCCCATAACTTTGGTTTTGACGGTAAGCGTTCCAACCTGTTTGATATGGATTGTAAAAAGACATCCGTTAACCTCCTTTCATCATACACCCAGTCTATTCGGCTTTTTGATATTTCGGATCCAGTCATCTAATAATTGATTGATTTGCCTATAAGAACCATCAAGGTAACTTATGAAATCAGCATAAATGAATAATTTTCCTTTTATTGGGATATGTCTGACAGACTAGTGCAGCAATCCTGTGACTAGGCCTAAATCGTGTTTAATAAATTGTTCAATTATACCAGCTAATATAAGTCAACACTTTTTAAGTAATAATACCAGATTAAAGATGTTATAATAAAAACATGCATGACAAAGAAACTTCAATAATGTCATTTGAAGTTTTTGTAAGTGATGTAATT
>NZ_JBMKNV010000039.1:0-1155 GCF_049220665.1 Chryseobacillus diguaensis | reverse complement strand
TGGGGTGAAGTCGTAACAAGGTAGCCGTATCGGAAGGTGCGGCTGGATCACCTCCTTTCTAAGGAATATAGGAGCACCAGACGGTGCAAATCATTAACGAGGCATTTCGTACCTGTTTAGTTTTGAGGGATTATTCTCTCAAGACAAGGCAAAGAGTCTGCATGATGCAGCTCAAGAGCCGATTGTTCTTTGAAAACCAGATAACGTAAAACACAAGTAATTCACATGAGAAACACACCTTATGAATTCTTTTGGTGAGAAACCTTCTGGTTTCTTTTCGAAAAACAACCATCAGAAACATGTTTTCTGAACCATGGTTAAGTTAATAAGGGCGCACGGTGGATGCCTTGGCACTAGGAGCCGATGAAGGACGGTACTAACACCGATATGCTTCGGGGAGCTGTAAGTAAGCTTTGATCCGGAGATTTCCGAATGGGGGAACCCATTGCTCATAATGGAGCAGTATCCATACTTGAATTCATAGAGTATGGAAGGCAGACCCGGGGAACTGAAACATCTAAGTACCCGGAGGAAGAGAAAGCAAACGCGATTCCCTGAGTAGCGGCGAGCGAAACGGGATTAGCCCAAACCAAGAGGCTTGCCTCTTGGGGTTGTAGGACACTCTGCACGGAGTCAAAAAGGAACGGGGTAGACGAAGCGGTCTGGAAAGGCCCGTCAAAGAAGGTAACAACCCTGTAGTTGAAACTTCGTTCCCTCCAGAGTGGATCCTGAGTACGGCGGGACACGAGAAATCCCGTCGGAAGCTGGGAGGACCATCTCCCAAGGCTAAATACTCCCTAGTGACCGATAGTGAACCAGTACCGTGAGGGAAAGGTGAAAAGCACCCCGGAAGGGGAGTGAAAGAGATCCTGAAACCGTGTGCCTACAAGTAGTCAGAGCCCGTTAACGGGTGATGGCGTGCCTTTTGTAGAATGAACCGGCGAGTTACGATTACGTGCAAGGTTAAGTTGAAGAGACGGAGCCGCAGCGAAAGCGAGTCTGAATAGGGCGCATCAGTACGTGGTCGCAGACCCGAAACCAGGTGATCTACCCATGTCCAGGGTGAAGTTCAGGTAACACTGAATGGAGGCCCGAACCCACGCACGTTGAAAAGTGCGGGGATGAGGTGTGGGTAGCGGAGAAATTCCAATCGAA
>NZ_JBMKNV010000038.1:0-1305 GCF_049220665.1 Chryseobacillus diguaensis | reverse complement strand
ATAAAATGAAAAACCTTCCAATTATGTAATTATGGAAGGTTATTTGTCATGGACATTTTTAGTATAGCACGAAGAAATATAGTTTTTAATGAAAAATGTTGACAAACTATTAGCTGGTTTTGTTGAACACCGATCCTTGCGTTCTCCATTAGCTCAATGATATTTTATTAATCGAAAAATAAGCTCGATTTGCTCAAGATCATCTGGGGTACCACCAGCAAAACGCGAATTTACAACGGTAACGAAATTCCAGAATAAAAAGCCCTATTTCTCAAATTTAATACTGAGAATTTGGGCTTTTTTGTTACTCCAAAAATCGCCCGTTTCTGAATAGTCCTAATTGAACAAGTTATGCTTTTTCGCAAAATGAGCAAAAGTTGCCTACTCCTTACTAAGCCTTAACGAACCCTGAACATACTTCATAGCATCAATATACTCATTTTGCTGAGCACGTTTTTCTGTCTCTTTCGGATCGAGGTCCTCTAAACGTTGTTGGATCCACCAGATATTGCCCAGCGGGTCACAAACCCGTCCCACTCGATCACCCCAGAAAAGGTTTGTCATCCCGGTTATTGAGGTGGCTCCAGCCTCCAATGCTTGCTCATAAACAGCATCACCATCTTCAACGTACAAACGCAAGAAGGCCGGTGTAACTGGCCAATCTTCTTTAGCATCAAACATCATCACTACCGATTCGCCAATCCGAATTTCCGCATGTCCGATCGTGCCGTCTTCATTATACATCCGAAAGTCATCACACCCATTGAAACCCTTTTTAATAAAATCAATTAATCGAGCTGTATCCTTTGTGATAACCCAGGGTGTCACTGTCGTATAGCCATCAGGCACGGTTTGGATATTGTTTGATTTACCCAAATTTATTGGCCTCCTTCTTTTCATTACTTCTATTTGAAGATTCCGGTTGATACCAAAACAATGCATAATCATTCATCGTCGACGAATAACCCATTTGATTTAGCATGGAAGTTACGTTTCCTCGGAGATAATTCCCGTGATTCACAACATGTAGGACAATTTCATATCACTTTGTATCTCGAACCCCAGTCCAGAAAACCACCTTAGAATTACAATTATTTCAAATCCTCCTAATTTTCACAAGACATTTTATTCAACTATCTGGCCCTTAAACCCAAAAAGAGCGCAATCCTTTCTACAGGAATGCGCCCTTTCGTATTATAAGGTCATCCAGATTGTTATTTTATCTGGCTGGCCTATTTTTTATAGGCTATTCTTTAGGTAGTCGGGGTAGGACGCATGCGCCCTTGGGACTATTGGTATCAATAG
>NZ_JBMKNV010000036.1:0-1418 GCF_049220665.1 Chryseobacillus diguaensis | reverse complement strand
TTTTTTTGTATAATGAAAGAAGTAACTAGTGAGGTGATTGAAATGCTGTCTAAAAATAATCAAATGAATCGTGATCAAATGGAGATGATTACCCTCGAACAGTTGGTTCCAGAGGAACATCTTGTTCGAAAAATAGAGAAAGCCATGGACTTTTCTTTCATTTATTCTTTGGTGGAAGAAGTCTATTCCTCTGACCGCGGGCGTCCTAGTATTGATCCGGTTATCTTGATTAAAATGACATTCATTCAATACCTTTTCGGCATTCGATCCATGCGCAGAACCATTGAGGAGATCGAGACAAACCTCGCCTATCGATGGTTTCTAGGGTTTGGGTTTTATGATAAGGTTCCTCATTTCTCTACCTTCGGTAAGAATTATGAACGCCGTTTCAAAGATACGGATCTTTTTGAACAGATCTTTCACCGGATTTTAAAAGAAGCGATGGATAAGAACTTGGTAAAGGGAGAGCACGTTTTTATTGACTCTACCCATGTAAAAGCCAGTGCCAATAAACGAAAGTTCGAAAAGAAAGTCGTTCGGAAAGAAACCAAATCTTATGAAGAAAGACTTCATAAAGAAATCAATCGGGACAGAGAAGAAAACGAAAAAAAGCCTTTCCCGCCGGATAAATTTGAGCCAGAGGAGAAAGAGATTAAGAAAAGCACAACGGATCCAGAGAGTGGGCATTATGTGAAAGATGAACGAACTAAACAGTTCGCCTATTCCTTTCATGCAGCCTCAGATCGAAAAGGATTTGTTCTCGGGGCCATTGTCACTCCTGGTAATGTGCACGACAGTGCAGTGTTCGAACCGTTGATGGATCAGTTAATGAAAGTAATCGGCAAACCGTTGGCAGCTGCCGCAGATGCTGCTTATAAAATTCCTGCGCTCGCACAATACCTGAACTTGCATGGTATCCGCCCTGTTTTCCCATACACACGTCCCAAAACGAAAGATGGTTTCTTTAAAAAAAGTGACTTTGTTTATGACGAGCATTTTGACTGTTATCTTTGCCCTCATGATCACCAACTGACCTATCGAACGACAACGAAAAAAGGGTATCGGCAATACGCATCCAATCCAGCCATTTGTAAAGGCTGTCCCTTCCTAGCCCAGTGTACAGAAAGCCAAAATCACCAGAAAGTGATTGAACGGCATCTGTGGCAGGAACATTTGGAGGAAGTCGAGCATCTTCGTCATACAGATGAGAATAAAAGCATCTATGCAAAACGGAAAGAAACAATTGAGCGTGTATTTGCTGATGCGAAAGAAAAGCATGGTATGCGATGGACAACATTGAGAGGTCTCAAAAAATTGTCCATGCAAGCGATGCTTACTTTTGCTGCCATGAACTTAAAGAAGATGGCAACTTGGACTTGGGAATCTGGAAAAATGGCATAAAAGTATCCAAGGAAGAG
>NZ_JBMKNV010000035.1:0-1609 GCF_049220665.1 Chryseobacillus diguaensis | reverse complement strand
TGCGCCCTTTCGTATTATAAGGTCATCCAGATTGTTATTTTATCTGGCTGGCCTATTTTTTATAGGCTATTCTTTAGGTAGTCGGGGTAGGACGCATGCGCCCTTGGGACTATTGGTATCAATAGATCCCGTCCGTTATACTGTCCACCCCCTACTTGTAGAAACATGTTTGAGGCTGGTTGGGGCTTAGACCCCGCATAACAAGCGAAGCTATGATACTACAAGATAGACAGGGGCCACCGACAAATCTAGTATGAGGAGATGTGATAAAGTATGGATCCAGTGATTGGCCTGGATGTCGCAAAAGGAGAAAGCCAAGTTCAAGCTTTCCTGGCAAGAAAGCACCCCTTTGGAAAGACCTTTAAGTTTAAGCATGACACTAATGGACTGTGTGATTTTTATGTATTTTATAAAGAGGTAGAACGACACGCTGACGCTGAACCTGTCATCATTTTTGAATCTACAGGTCATTACCACGAACCGATTTTACAGTATCTTGAGGAAAGAAAAATTACCTACTACTTAGTAAATCCCGTTGTTTCTTACGAAACGAAAAAAAGTAGACTTCGAAAAGTGAAGTCGGACCCTGCTGATGCGAAACATTTGTGTGAACTGTACTACAAAGAGGACTTAACAGCGTTTCATCGAAAGAGTGTTCAAACCATGAACTTGAGAAATTTGAGTAGACAACACGATTCATTAACACGTAATTATGTTCAACTTAAACTACAGTTTCAAACCATTCTTGATCAAGTTTTCCCTGAATATAGAGGGGTTTTTAGTAATTTATATTCGCCTATATCATTAAAGACTTTACTCACATATCCTACTTCTGATGACGTGTTGAAGGTACGAACTGATGAATTAGCTAAGGAGATGCATGGTCTAGGAGGAAAGAGATCATATAGTTGGTTTTGCGAAAAGGCCTTGAAGTTAAAAGAGGCAGCAGAACGGAATCCATTTAAGAAAACACTGTATCAAAGCCATTTGGTTACTCTAAAAATGTATATTCAAATGCTTCTTCAACAACGAGAGTTTCTCAACGTACTAGAGCAGGAAATTGATCAGTTAGCAAGGCAGTTTGAGGAATATGAGATCCTTCGGTCCATCCCAGGAGTCGGTTCTAAAATTGCAGCTACTCTTATCTCAGAAATAGGTGCAGTCACACAATTTAGTCACCCGAAAAAGCTAGTAGCCTATGCAGGCATTGATCCTCGGATTTACCAATCAGGGAAGTTTACAGCATCTATCAATCGCATCACCAAGAGAGGATCTACAAAGCTACGCCAAACACTCTATACAGCTGTTCAGTGTGGATTAACGAATAATCGAAATGCGAAACTCCGAGAGTATTATGACAAAAAAAGAAGTGAGGGCAAGCCTCACAAAGTAGCCATAATAGCTTGCGCCAACAAGCTGTTGCATTGGATTTATGCCATCTTAAAACATAATCAGAAATACACAGCATAATCCAATACAAATAATTACATCACTTACAAAAACTTCAAATGACATTATTGAAGTTTCTTTGTCATGCATGTTTTTATTATAACATCTTTAATCTGGTATTATTACTTAAAAAGTGTTGACTTATATTAGCTGGTATAAT
>NZ_JBMKNV010000034.1:0-1622 GCF_049220665.1 Chryseobacillus diguaensis | reverse complement strand
TTAGCATTCCTGTAGATCTTTAAATATCAGGTTTGAAAAAAATAGAGCCCCTCAGTAAGATACGAGTATAGAGTCCAATCTAACTCAACGTCTTAAGGAGGAAGCCTTACTATGAATTTTAAAATGCAAGACAAACAAAATCAACTAATCGAAAGAATTTCCGATACACATCTAATTGTAGGTGTGGATATAGCCCAACAATTACACGTTGCTCGAGCTGTTAACTTCCGTGGAATTGTAGTTGGAGATCCTCTTACATTTGCAAATAATGAAGAGGGGTTCGTAAAACTATTAAGTTGGATTCAAAACTTACAAAAACTAAAAAACTCAGATTCAACAATAGTGGGTATGGAACCTACAGGGCATTACTGGATTAACCTCTCAAAATGGCTGGATAAACAAAACATTGAGGTAGTTACTGTGAATCCCCACTTAGTAAAAAGGAATAAAGAGAATCGTGACAATACACAATCGAAGAGTGATAGAAAAGATGCACTCGTTATAGCGGATATGGTGAAAAACGGTTATTATTCCCTTGTTCGTCCAACATCAGAATCCTTTGAGAAACTTAAAGTTCTAATGTCAAACCGTGATGTAATTGTTAAACGTCTCGTGATGTCTATCAATCAAATAAATCGATGGGTGGATGTGGTCTTTCCAGAACTCAGACAAGTGTTTAAAGATGTTTCGTGCAAAGGGGCCATCGCAACCCTTCGTTTATTTCCTACACCGGATGAAGTATCTTCACTAGAAACACTAGATGTCATGAGGGGTTGGAAGTCTTTAATGAAACGACAACCAGGACCCAAGAAGGCTCAATTACTAATCAATCTAGCAAAATCCTCTATTGGGACCGGACAGGCTTTGGATGCTTATAAATTTCATTTAGAACAATTATTAGAGGAATATGACCTCGCTGTAAAACAACTCGAAAGAGTTGAACAACAAGTTAAAGAAGTTCTCTACAAAATCCCCTTTGCAAAAAAACTACTTATGATAAAAGGAATAAGTGAAATTTCATTAGCCGGGATACTAGGTGAATCAGGAGATCTAAGTGGTTTCTCTCACGGAAACTCTCTATTACGTCATGCGGGATTACATTTAGCTGAAGCAAGTTCAGGCAAATGGAAAGGTCAGATTGTCATATCAAAGCGTGGAAGGTCAAGACTACGACGATTCCTCTACTTAGCAACCATGAGCCTTGTGATGAATAACCCTGAGTTTAAAGCTCTCCATTCCCATAATGTGAAAGTAAAGAAGTTAAAGAAAATGAAATCAATCATGAAACTGATAGGTAAACTAGCAAGGATTTTTGTAGGAATAGCACGACGAAACGAGTCTTATAGTCCAAATAAAGTCCAAGTAATAATCCCTTTAGCAGCATAGAAATAAAACATTAGTTATATAAAATGTATCATCTAAAATAGTTAACTTTAATTTTGAATGTTGTCTTATTCGTAGGATTTCAAATATGTACGGAGTACCGGGTTTGTTCAACAAAAGGGCACTGTGACCCATCAGGTTAGCATAACTGGCCTCCACCCCTTGGAAAGGCATGACGAAGGAATGAGAGGGCAATTGACCCGTTGAGACATGGGAGGGAAAGCCCCCAAGGGCGGCGT
>NZ_JBMKNV010000033.1:0-1640 GCF_049220665.1 Chryseobacillus diguaensis | reverse complement strand
ACAATTGCGCCCGATCGTAATATAAGCTTAGCCAGATATTTCTGGTTGACCTTTTTCTATATGGTCTTATGATAGCGGTAGTCGGGGTAGAACGTAGCGCCCGTGGGACTTGATCCCGTCAGCAAAACTGTTCGCCCCCTACTTGTAAAAACATGTTTCTGGCTGGTTGGGACATGGATCCCGTTTAACAAGCGAACCTATGACATTACAAGGAGCTTAGGGGTTACCGACTAATTCATATCTAGGAGGAGATTGATAGATGAATCCAGTGATCGGTCTGGATGTGTCAAAAGGAGAAAGTCAGGTTCAAGCCTTTTTAGATAAAGGAAAACCTTATCGTAAAAGCTTTAGTGTAAAGCATACTTTGGATGGTTTAGATAGCTTATTAGTTTTCTTAAAGGAGGTTACGAAAGCATCAGATGGGATGAAACCTTCGGTTATCTTGGAGTCAACTGGTTCTTATCATTCCCCTGTTGTCCAGTTTTTAGATGAACAAGACTATGTATATATTATGGTGAATCCTCTAGTGTCTCATCGCTCACGTAGTGCCAATCTTAGAAAGGTAAAGACAGACCCTGTAGATGCGTATCAACTTTGCGAGCTATTCTACAAAGAAGAGTTAGAACCTCATAGAAAAAGAGGAATTCAGCTTTTAAATTTGAGGAATTTAACGAGACAACAGGAAGCCATTTCGAGCGTCTCTTCTGAAACAAAGCTACAATTACAGTCTCTATTGGATCAAGTATTCCCTGAATATCGAGGTGTTTTTAGCAACCTATATTCTAAAGTCTCGTTAAAAGTACTTGAAGCATTTCCTACTTCAGAGTCTGTTTTAGAGGTTTCCTTTACGGATTTAACAAACATGATTTCGTCATTATGTAGTAGTCGATCAGATCAATGGGCGAAAGAGAAAGCAGAGAAACTAATTGAGGCGGCTAGAAGAAATCCATTTCAACAACATATGTACGACAGTCACACCTTTAATCTAAAGATATTAATCAGCATTGTTCTTCAATACGAAGAGCATCTATCGAAGTTAGCAGCTGAAATAGATGCCCTCGCTAATGAAATTGAAGCATATAAGATTATCCAATCTATCCCTGGTATCGGAGAAAAGATTGCGGCAACAATCACCTCAGAGATTGGAGAGATAGATAGGTTTAATCACCCAAAGAAGTTGGTTGCATTTGCAGGAACAGACCCTAGTGTTTACTCTTCTGGTCGATTTACAGCCACTCAAAACAAAATCACCAAACGAGGGTCAAATCGATTAAGGCGAGCGTTATATATGGCTGTACGGTGTGGAATTCGTGATGCCAGAAAGCAAAAGACGACGGATGATATTATAGCAAGAAATAAGAAACTAAGAGAGTTTTATGATAAAAAGCGCGATGAAGGTAAACCATTTCGAGTCGCCGTCATTGCCTGTGTAAATAAGCTTATACACTGGATCTATGCCTTATTAAAAAGTAAATCAACCTTCCAAGATATAGCTTAAGTATCACTCCTAACTATAAAATGAAAAACCTTCCAATTATGTAATTATGGAAGGTTATTTGTCATGGACATTTTTAGTATAGCACGAAGAAATATAGTTTTTAATGAAAAATGTTGACAAACTATTAGCTGGTTTTGTTGAA
>NZ_JBMKNV010000032.1:0-1750 GCF_049220665.1 Chryseobacillus diguaensis | reverse complement strand
TTCTTCTAAAGTTTAACATTTATTAAAATTATTTGCAAGAAGACATAAACACAGCCATTTTTGCCACTCGTGAATTTTCACACCTAGTATTGGATTCTTATGTTGTTCTTATTCAAGTAAAGCACCCGATAGTTTAAGTGAAATTATTCACAATCATACTGCACAAAATGGGTTGGCATCAAGACTTTACAGACTAGATAAAATTTAAATAAATTTCCATCTTTTTAATTCTATAAGAGTAACTTTTCACTTAAAAACCTCACTTACCTATAATACGGTTCACCGTGGCTAAACTAAATAAGGTTTTGTCTTATCCTCTTAAGTCTCAATGTTTTTTATTTATTCAGAAAATTAACTTGTGCTTTTTGTTTAAATTTATTATTATGTATCTAAATGATATATATCTTTTAGATAGGTGTGAGAACATTATTGAAAAGTTATAACGCTACAACATATGCAATATTAGGAATATTAACTACTGAATGTAAATCTGGTTATGCCATTAAACAGTGCATTGATCAGAGCTTAAATCATTTTTGGAAAATTAGTTATGGACAGATTTATCCAACTCTAAAATTAATTGCTCAAGAGGAATTAGCAGAAGTTCGTACTTCATCTGTCCCTGGAAAACCCGATAGTAATGAGTACTATTTAACCTCGAAGGGATTAGAGGTTCTAAAGAATTGGTTGGAGAAGCCAATTGAACACTTACCAACTGAGCGAAATGAAGTTTTGCTTAAATTATTTTTTGGTCGCTATCAAGCTCCAGAAAAAAAGGTGTTGCTTCTACAGAATTATAAGCAAGAACTTGAAGAACGTTATCAAACCTATATATCTATTGAACAGGCTATTATTAATCACAAAGATAACGATGAAGATTCAATATATTGGCTGTGTACATTGGATTATGGAAAAAGAACTACCAAAGCAGCGATTGACTGGTGCGAGTTTACTCTTGATAAATTTTATAGGAAGGGGAATTAGTGATGACTAACCACATTTATACGGGACGTTATACGATTGAGAATACAGAGGATATTGTCGTTTTCATCATTGGAATGAGAGTTAACAAGCGACTCGCAATTCATAAGTGGTTACCAGTAGCTACAGCCATGCCTGGAATGATTAAGGAGCTTTATACACACAAAGAGGAGCTAGGATTTTTATCGATGGAAAGTTATTTTGGAATGAAAACAACTGCCATAATCCAATATTGGCGTTCAGTCGAAGACTTGCTAGCTTATGCTAAAAATGAAAAACATTTGACTGCTTGGAAAACTTTCAACCGAAAAGTAGGTAACAATGATGCAGTTGGAATTTATCATGAAACCTATCAAATAAGTAAGGGTAATTATGAAGCTATTTATGCAAATATGCCTCACTATGGCTTAGGAAAAGCATTAAACCATATTCCCATTACTGTAGATCGAGATTCCGCTCATAAACGACTTAAAAAACAATAATTTAGTAGTTTTTTAAAAAGCACCTTAATTTAAATTCAATAAGGTGCTTTTTGTAATTTTTAGTACCTCATTTACTTATGACGGTTCACGGCTATATATGTAAATTGATTCTTAACTATCTGCCTCAAGTGCTGCACAAAAAGTTAAAAAAACACTCTTTAACTCCCTCAGTTTGATACGAATATCTCTCGAATGCTCACTTATTCGCAGGATTTCATAACCCTTGTAATTGGGTTTACGGGTAAATGAAATGAGTTCACATCAGTTTGGCTTCGTGAAGGCATAGT
>NZ_JBMKNV010000031.1:0-1869 GCF_049220665.1 Chryseobacillus diguaensis | reverse complement strand
GGCACGCCGCCAGCGTTCGTCCTGAGCCAGGATCAAACTCTCCAATAAAGTGTTTGATTAGCTCTTAAAAATAAAACTTGAATTAACGTTGGCATTTCGTTCTGTTTAGTTTTCAAAGATCATTTTCGTTTAGCGCCTCCGTTCAGAAGCGACTCAACTAATATATCATGTTTCCAACCTTTAAGTCAACAACTTTTTCAAAATCTTTTTTCGAGCTATTTTCATTCGCTCTCAGTTGCTTCCCTTAACGTCGGATCCTAAATATAACATCAAAACATGTCGAAATCAATAGAATAATAGAAACTTTTTAAAGTTTTTTCATACCCCTTCCTCTTATTATCCAATTTCAGAAAAAAAATCATCAAAATACAAAAAGGTTACCTGCATCAAACCTCCTCTCAGATCATCAAAAAACGAGGTGTGATTAGTAGAATAGAAGGCTGACATGTATATCTCATCAACTAAATAAAAACGAAAAATGAACGAAAGCTATCAGCGACGTATCCTGTCCAGCATTTAGAATGCTGCTACCAATACCAAGCTCAGCGATATTCGCTGCAGCGTATACATACGCCATTTCACCTTTGTTCAAGCTGCAGGCCCTTCCTTCCTTATTCCGCGCATTTACGACACAGCGTTCTTAACGCAGGACTGTATTTTCACGAAACCAATCTTCTCTTACCGATTGAAACGACAGGGATGGTCAATTTGCCCTTAGGAATCCCTTCCTAATATCACACCGTAAAGTTGATAAATTGCTGGCTGTTTAAAAAATCAATCTTAATTTACAATATTTAAAAATGAGATAAAGACAGACTAGTAAAAAAGCATAAAACGGCCTCTGAAAGATTTTAATGATTTGGATAGATTATTTGAATAATTGGATAGATTGCGCGATTATTCGGATAGATTACGGGATCATTCCGATAGATTACTGCTTCATTTGCAGCTTTTTATAAACTATTCAGCTTAAAGGGAGTGCTGCATTCACCACGGATAAGTGAATGACCTGACATCTTCTTAATTATTTTGAAGCATTTAGGGGCTTTATAGAGGATTTTCATTCATTTTCTTTGGATTTGGCTGTTTTCGCATTGAATGCTGCGATTCGTAAGATCTAAGAACACGCATAAAGATTAGCTATGTGGCTTATTTTCCTAAAATTTACAATTTTATTTAGCTTGATGTTCACTTGATTGAATGAAAAAACAGCAAAGTTTAAGAAAAAAGCCTTTGATTTTGAATAGAAAATAGAGCTACTTTAAGACTAATAGCTATTCTTCTCTGATTTTTTGGCAGTGACACGGGGTTTATGCACCAGTTTTCGAAGTTTATGCACAGCTTTTTGGAGTTTATGCACGGGTTTTCCGTGTTTATGAACGGCTTTCCAGAGTTTATGCACTACAAAATTGTATTACGCTCGGCTTCATTCATTTATAATCAGGTTACTCACAATATGCGCAGCTTTTTCCCATCATGTTCAGGCTTTCTTCCTTATGCGCATCGCCTTATACACAATTTCCACCCTTATACACAGCCCCCCTATAACCACCTCCCCTATCCCAGAACAAATATCCACAGATCTAGATTTTATAGTTTCCTAAACGACAAAAAAGAACAGCTGATCAAATCAGCTGTTCTTTCATTTGCCCGGCAATGTCCTACTCTCACAGGGGGAAACCCCCAACTACCATCGGCGCTGAAGAGCTTAACTTCCGTGTTCGGTATGGGAACGGGTGTGACCTCTTCGCCATCATTACCAGACAAGTTGTAAGAGATTGCTCTCTCAAAACCAGATAACACAGTCACAAGTTTCACAGGAGAACACTTCCGTGTTCCTTCTTTTGGGTATCACATTAGGTTAAGTCC
>NZ_JBMKNV010000029.1:0-2238 GCF_049220665.1 Chryseobacillus diguaensis | reverse complement strand
TTTTGCTGACGGGATCAAGTCCCACGGGCGCTACGTTCTACCCCGACTACCGCTATCATAAGACCATATAGAAAAAGGTCAACCAGAAATATCTGGCTAAGCTTATATTACGATCGGGCGCAATTGTGAAGTAAAGGAAGCCCAATTTCTCGTTTATAATACTGAGAAATTGGGCTTTTAATAAAGGGATACCCATTTTCCGTATTACTTCCGCATTTTCATGACGCTACCGAAGATTATTAATCTTTCCTTTTTCTCTATTAAAATTAGTGAAAAACAGTATAAAAAGGCAGCCGTCTTACGTAAAGGGGTATTTTCTTTCAACTTATTCTTTTATCGCAAACTAAGCTTTACAACAGAATCTATAATCTGATCCCAGTCTTCACTATGAATTTCATGCCCAGTTCCATCAAGCGTCAATAATTCAGCATGAGGGATAGCTTTCTTAAGAGCAAGCCCGTGCTCGTATGGGAGAGCTGGATCTTCTGTGCCATGAATAATGATCACTGGTACGCTGATCTCACCCATTCTATCGAAATATACGTCTCCGCCTTGCAGCATGGCATGATTAAATCTGCTCGGCAGATGTTTGGCGCGATCTGCCTCTATTTCCGCCAGTTTATATATTCTTTCCTGCTCATAAGGTTTGGAACCGGCTAAAGTTTTCCATCCACCCGCCAGATAGGGAATGGCAGCCTCCCGATTTGACCAATCGATGGAAGCACTCTTCGCATGGTAATCCAGTATGTTCTGATCCATTGGAGGCAGCTTTTCCATCTCAGTCCCGAACACACTTGATGCAATGAGCGTAAGCGACAATACACGGTCCGGATATCTTATGGCAAGAATCTGGCCTATTAAGCCGCCCATGGACATGCCAACGATATGTCCCTGCTCTATAGAATAAGCATCCAGGACACCGGCCGCATCGTCAGCCAAGTCCGTTATTGTATAGTTGGAAGTACCAGGCTCATAAATGGTCGATTGTCCCAGATCCCGATGATCGTACCGAATAACAAATCTTCCCTGATCAGCGAGACGGGGACAGAAATCCTCATCCCACCAGTCTAGTGAAGACATCGCACCCATGATCAAAAGAACTGCAGGGTCCTTAGAGTTTCCAAAACTTTCTGTACATATATCCACTTTATTTATTTTAAGTATCTGTTCACTCATTTTTTTTACCTCCGTATTATCTAATCGCCGTTACTAAGGCGCAGAACAATAAATTCTTTCCGAAGCATGTTTGGCCTGATTATTGCAGTCGAACCCACTTGATAATCATGACGAGGCCCCCTTTTAAATATTATTTAAAAAGGGAATCATCCCTATATTTATTACACCAAAATTTTCCTGCTTTTTTCTCATTTACTGCTATGAAACTTTTCCTTTTAATTCTAGGTAGGTTAAATAAATGTTTAATCACTATCACCAATAAAACTAAGATATCGTGGAAATCTATCTAATTAAGTTGATTGACAAAAAAATTCTAGAAACGCAAGTTATATTATTCAATTAAAGGGCGCGATTCTGCAGAAAGAGTTATGCTCTTTCTTTATGGAGATTGCTGAATGACGAAATTTTCCACAATTGTGTTAGAATGTCTTAAATATTATAATAAAAAGAGGGGGGGATAAAGATGATTAGAGGTTTATATGAAGCACATTTACCAGTAAGTAATCTATCAAAATCCATAGAATTTTATAAAAGATTAGGGTTAGAGATTGCCTATCAACAAGATAATTTAGCATTTTTCTGGATTGAAAAAGGTAACAGTTGGTTGGGCCTATGGGATACAGATAAAGTAAAAACCCCATATCACCCATCTTTAAGACATATAGCATTTAAAGTTGACTTAGAAGATATAAAAATTGCGAAAGAATGGTTAGAGCAGATGGGGATAATGGTTAGAACATCGTTTGGGTTTCCTCCAGAGCAACAACCTCTTGTCTTACCTAATAATCCACATGCACATGCAGCAATTTATTTTGATGATCCCGATGGAAATTCGATTGAGTTAATTACACCTTTACGATTAGATTACAATGAGGATTTCGAAATGATGACACTAAAAAAATGGTCGAGTGAAAAGCAGAATTAATAATAGTTATTCCATTATACCAGCTAATATAAGTCAACACTTTTTAAGTAATAATACCAGATTAAAGATGTTATAATAAAAACATGCATGACAAAGAAACTTCAATAATGTCATTTGAAGTTTTTGTAAGTGATGTA
>NZ_JBMKNV010000028.1:0-10992 GCF_049220665.1 Chryseobacillus diguaensis | reverse complement strand
AACAAAAGGGCACTGTGACCCATCAGGTTAGCATAACTGGCCTCCACCCCTTGGAAAGGCATGACGAAGGAATGAGAGGGCAATTGACCCGTTGAGACATGGGAGGGAAAGCCCCCAAGGGCGGCGTAACTGATGTGAACTCATTTCATTTACCCGTAAACCCAATTACAAGGGTTATGAAATCCTGCGAATAAGTGAGCATTCGAGAGATATTCGTATCAAACTGAGGGAGTTGAACAAGGAATCGAGCAATAAGAGCTTCAAATGAAGCCCTTATTTGGCTATTGTTTTTACAAATTTAGATAAGCGTTTAAGACCATCCTCTATATTTGGAAGAGAAGCAAATGAATAGGAAATTCGTACATATTGTTCAGCTTGATTATCATAAACATTCCCTGGATTAAGTAATATTCCTTCTGTAAGTGCAATTTCAAATAATTTTCTCATAGAGAGTGACGGTAAAAAACGCAACCAAATATAAAATCCTCCAGTTGGTTTCTCCCAAACTGCAATATCAGAAAAATACTTGTTCAAAGTATCTAAAGTAAAATCTCTTCGAGTTTTCAGTTGTTTTCTTACTTCATTTAGATGTTTATAGTAAAGTCCACTGGAAAACCATTCTACTGCTGCCCACTGCGATACAGAACTAGACCCATAATCGGTTTGCATTTTAATATCTGCTAAGTGCCCAACTACTGGTTCTGGACCAACAATCCAACCAATACGTAGGCCAGGACTTAAAGATTTAGATAAACTTCCCAAATAAAGTACAAGTCCATGTTTGTCAAAAGCCTTAATTGGTTTTGGCGGATTTTCATCAAACCATAATTCTCGATAAACATCATCTTCAATCAAAGGTAGTTGTTCATGTTGACAAGTATCCAGCAATTGTTTGCGTCTTTCCACAGTCATTAAGGTCCCAGTAGGATTATGAAATGAAGGAATGGTATAGAGTAAAGCAGCTTTTTGCTGTTTTTTATATTGTTTAATAAGATTGGATTGAATTCCTTCGTTATCCAAAGGGATGCCCACTAAACGCATACCTGCTGACTGGAAGACATTTAAAGAATGAAGATACGATGGCTTTTCTGTTAATACGGTAGAACCCCTATGCAATAAACCAACACTAATAAGCTGTAGGGCTTGTAATGCACCTGATACGATTAAAATGGAAGAAGGAGAAGCAGAAATCCCAATTGTCGTTAAGTAGTTGGCTATTTGTTCTCTTAAGGGCAGCAACCCCTTTGGTTCTTCATAGCCATAAGAAATTTCACTATTCGACAATTGATGGAAAATTTTTTTCATTGATGGACTTGGAATAAGATTTGGCGATAATTCTCCTGTTCCCAAACGAATTATATTAGGAATAAATTCAGCTTGATTTATTTCTTGAATCGTTGGCAAGTTTGGCTTGTGAGTCCCGAAATTTACATATGAATTCCAATCAGGGGGAGGGGTAGTTGCTAACAGGTTCCAAGTATTGTTTACTACTCTTGTTCCACTGCCGCTTTTTCCCTCAATAAGTCCTTCAGCTATTAATTCGTCATATGCAGTTACAACTGTACTTCTATTTACTCCTAAAACTTTTCCTAAAGTACGTTGGGGAGGGAGCTTATATCCTATCGTCCACTCTCCATTGGATATTTTTTCTTTAATAAAATCAGTTATTTGTTTATGTAATGGTACTGGCGATGACTTATTTGGTTTCCAATCGGTTATAAACATCAAAATGGTTCTCCTTTTTGAAATTATTATATTACTTGGTTGGTTTGGATTCCATCCATTTGGTTGGAGACAAAAACAAAATTTCAAAATAAAATAATACCCGTTGAAGCATATATAAGAAAGGGCGAACTCAGGATGTTAGAACCATTTTTTCATGGATTTATTCTTGCACTAGGGCTGATTCTTCCTCTTGGTGTCCAAAATGTTTTTGTTTTTAATCAAGGGGTACTACAGCCACGTTTTGTTAATGCATTTCCAGTCATCATTACAGCTTCTTTGTGTGATACCCTTTTAATATTGGTATCTGTTTTAGGTGTTTCATTTATTATTTTAGGTTCATTTTGGATAAAAATCATTTTAATTGGGGCAGGTTGTATTTTTTTAATCTATATGGGATGGACCACATGGAATAGTAAACCAAGTAAAGAAAGAGAAGTAAGAGCGAATAAATTTTCTTTAAAGAAACAAGTATTGTTTGCAGCATCTGTTTCCTTACTGAACCCTCATGCCATCATGGACACTGTAGGTGTAATTGGAACAAGTTCATTAAGATACCAAGGGGAAGATAAAGTAATCTTTACTTTTGCTTGTATTTTGGTTTCATGGATTTGGTTTTTTGGGCTTTCACTGATTGGGCGAATAAGTGGACAGCTTGATAAATCTGGAAAATTTTTGTTGATATTAAACAAAATATCAGCCCTAGTAATGTGGGGGGCAGCAGTCTATCTTTTGTTAACTTTATTTAGTAAATAGCACAAGTTAATTGGGTTATAGAGAAGATTGTGAAGAGATGTAACAGGTGCTTATGTTAAAGAGGGGATAGCTCTGCGACGATACCATTTCTTCTTGGGCTAACTGGGAGGGGAGGTTAGTTCAATAAGTAAATGGATATATATGTTAAACTGTTAATGGAAGTGTTAAGCGAAATGGAGGTGCGACATTTCATATTGAGATAATATATACTTTCAGTTGGATTATAGGTTCGGTGTGTGTCCAATGGAAAGTACCAGAAAAGCCTTATGATGAAACTTGGGTATTAAAATCCTATGCTAATAAGTTAAACGGAGAAAAAGACTTATCAAAAGAAAAAATTCAAGAATTTATGGACACTATCAATGCGAAATGGAAATTGGAATGTAGCTGATTTTAAAAATTGATATTAAGCTGATGGGTGTTTACTTCGAGTTCCGGCTGCCAGTTAATAGCTGGCTATTTTCTTTTTCAACTAACGAAGCAATTAGTGATGAAGTTATTAATTGAATGGTTTAAATTAGAGCATTTCTTTGTAATGAGGAATGCTTTTTATCTTTATCTAAAAATAACATTTGTGAATAGCAACAAAAATATCATTGAAATGAATAAAAATTTATCGCAAAACGATAAATATTGTGTTAAATTCAAATTGACAATAAATAAGTGAGGTGCTTTTTATGAAACAAGTTTCAACGTTCTTTTTAAAAATAGCTGTTATTCTTTTGGGAATCCCAGTTCTTGCTTTGTGCATTTTTTTGGTCCCGGAGCTAGGGGATATTGCAGCAAAATTGCTTCCGGAGTTTGCCTATATGAAATATCCCGTTTTCATCGTTTTTTATACATCGGCGATACCTTTTTACTTTGCTTTGTATCAGGCTTTCAAACTTTTACGTTATATCGACAAAAATAAAGCTTTCTCTCAAATTTCTGTAAAAGCTTTAAAGAAAATCAAATACTGTTCAATCACAATCAGTTGTTTGCATGTGCTAGTCTTGCCGCTCTTCTATCTCTTTGCGGAGAAAGACGATGCCCCAGGTGTCATCTTTATCGGATTGGTTGTTCCTTTTGCTTCAATGGTTATCGCAGTCTTTGCGGCTGTTCTTCAAAAACTGTTAAAAGAAGCGATTGATATAAAATCAGAAAATGACTTAACGGTCTGAGGTGATTAATATGGCAATTATAATCAATATTGATGTGATGCTGGCTATAAGGAAAATGAGCGTAACAGAACTTTCGGAGCGGGTTGGAATAACAATGGCTAACCTTTCTATATTGAAAAATGGAAAGGCAAAAGCGATTCGATTATCCACTTTAGAGGCGATTTGTAAGGCATTAGAATGTCAGCCAGGAGATATTTTAGAATACAAAAATGACGAAGAAACTCAAGAATAATAAAGTAGGGATATTTAACATTGTGAAGAAAAACTCATTAATGTATCTTTTCTTCTTGTTTCTATCATGTGTAATAATATGATTAAAATGAATCAATTTTAATAAAAGGGGAGTTACTCATAAATTTAACCATTCAAAATGATTCTCATAAAATAACTTTGAAGGCACAAGTCATGAGAGCACTAAAACAACTCGTTTGTTTTGGTTGGGAGCAGGCCTTATCATGTTTGTTTCCTGTCGTGATTTTTGCCTCTTTGGCTTTTACACAAATCATGCCACTTCCCTTCCTGCCACGGTATGACTGGCTGCTCATCATCTGCCTTCTGATGCAGTGGTGGATGGTGCGTTCTGGGCTTGAAACACGGGATGAACTAAAGGTTATCACATTGTTCCACCTTATTGGACTTGCTCTTGAACTTTACAAGGTACATATGGGCTCCTGGTCTTATCCAGAGTTTGGATATTTCAAAATTTTTGGTGTGCCTTTGTATAGCGGATTCATGTACGCAAGTGTAGCGAGTTATCTTTGTCAGGCTTGGAGGAGGCTTAAGGTTGAACTAGTTAAGTGGCCACCGTTTTTGGTAATTGTGCCTCTTGCAGCTGCTATTTATTTGAATTTTTTCACCCACCATTATTGGATTGACGTTCGTTGGTGGTTATCTGGACTTGTCATTATCGTCTTTTGGCAATCATGGGTCACATATGAGGTTGATGGAACTCGTTACCGTATGCCACTCTCACTTTCTTTTGTTCTCATCGGACTTTTTATATGGATAGCCGAAAATATCGCAACGTTCTTTGGGGCTTGGGAATATCCAAACCAAACTAATGAATGGAGTTTCGTTCATCTAGGTAAGGTGAGTTCATGGCTCTTATTAGTGATTGTTAGCTTTCTTATAGTAGCTACGTTAAAGCAGGTTAAGGGAAAAATTTCTCTAGGATAGATGGCTAGTCAATTTTTATAACTGTTAAGAACCCTCTTTTAAAAAAGTACGATCCTTAGCATAGTAAGGAATTCGGCTTTTTTAGTTGAAGTTCTCCTAGTGTATAAAAAATACTGAATAAGATAAATTGGAAATAGCAATGTTCTAACAGTTGCTTTTTTTCTTAATATTTAGCTTATGATAATACTACCGCGAATGCTTTTATTGGGGTTCTTGTGAAAATATTAACTTAAACTATAGGGTGAGTTGCTCTATAAGGGTTAACGCCTATTTTATTGAAGTTATTGTACTAAGGAGCAGTTTAGTCCTTATTTAATTATAAGGACAACCCAAGGGGGAAACGAATATGACAAAGAGAAATAAGGAGTTGCCACTAGAACAACGTAAAGAACTACTAAGAACTTTGGAAGCCCGTTTTGAGAAAAACATGCACCGGCATAAAGGTCTCGAATGGGCTAAAGTACAAGCTAAGATTGAAGCTAATACTGAAAAACTGTGGTCGCTCAATGAAATGGAGGGAACTGGCGGTGAACCGGATGTTGTTGGCCATGATAAAAAGACGGGCGAATACATTTTTTATGATTGTTCACCGGAAAGTCCTAAAGGTCGCAGAAGTGTTTGTTACGACCGTAAAGCACTGGAGTCAAGAAAAAAACACAAACCAGAAAATAACGCTATTGATATGTCAACTACCATGGGAATTGAACTTTTAACAGAAGAACAATACCGAGAGCTGCAGAAACTTGAAAATTTCGATATGAAAACATCGAGTTGGGTGCAAACTCCTGCTAATGTTAGAAAACTTGGCGGGGCCATCTTTTGTGATTATCGCTACGACACTGTATTTGTGTACCACAATGGAGCGGAATCCTACTATTCTGCAAGGGGTTTCCGTGGCTCGCTAAGGGTCTAAATTATGCACAATTAGAATTTGAGAATGGATTACGGCGAAAGGCTTTAATTTCATTATTCAACTAATGGGGGCTTTACTTCAAGATGGAACGCTGCTGCGACCATCTTTTTTTGTATTCAACTAAAGAGTCAGTTTACTTTAATAAGCACAATATTTCTGTTTGGAAAATCAAACAAGAAATATTCCAAAACGGAAGATTTTTTTATTTTAAATTGGGATATCCTTGCTGGCGCAAAGCCTCATATACCAATATAGCAGCTGTATTCGAAAGGTTCAGTGAACGAACATTATCATTCATTGGTATTCTCAAAAAGTGATCTTTATTTTTTTCTAGTAAATCTTTTGGTAATCCCGTTGTTTCTTTTCCAAACATAAAATAATGTTCCTTTGATACATCACTGAAATCAAAGGATGAATGTGTTTTTTCACCAAACGTCTCAATGTAGTAAAACTCACCTTGATTTTTTGAAAAAAAGTCATCCAATGAATCATAATACGTTATGTTTACAAACTTCCAGTAATCTAAACCTGCTCGTTTTATCATTTTTTCATCTGTTGAAAAGCCAAGTGGTCGGATTAAATGCAAGGCTGTATCCGTTGCGGCACAAGTACGTGCAATATTTCCAGTATTAGCCGGAATTTCTGGTTGATATAGTACAACATGTATTGCCAAGAATGGTCACCTCTTCTTTATTTTACCCTCCAAATTATAACATATTGCTATGCAGATTAATGTGGTGGTGAACTAGGAGCTTTTTGGATTCAGTGACCTCTAAGTTGCAGCTCATTTTGAATCATTTAAGTAAATGATTCAAAAATGTAACTTACTCTTGTTCAACGAAGGGCAGTTTTGTTGAATAATACTTACCAGTTCAGATAATTTATGGGATAATTATGAACATTAAAAATAATTAATATAGGGTTTGAATTTTAGATGGATATCGTTGGGCATTCACCGAGCGAAAATAGACCACGAATCCGAATATCAATTTAGTGCAAAGATACACCTTTTATTACTAAGGGATTGTTGCTGCATTTAGGGGGATTACATGGTTTTAACAAATACTGCACTAGAAAAGAGAATACAGGATTGGGTCAAAGCCTATGACTTAAATGGGTATCTTCACGGTTCAATCTTAGTTGCAGCAGGTCAGAAAATTATTATGAACGAAGGATATGGAATGGCTAATTGGCAACATCAGATACCAAATAGTCCAAAAACAAAATTCCGCATTGGTTCGATTACAAAGGGTTTTACAGCGATGGCTATTTTTCAGCTGGCTGAAAAGAATAGACTCAAACTGGATGACCCTATTGATAAATATTTTCCTTGGTATCCTAACGGCTCCAAAATTACAATTTATCATTGTTTAACCAATACTTCTGGTATTGCCGATTTTACAGGGTTCACAGACTTTTGGTCTAAAACAATGAGGCTTCCAGCTACTTTGCTAGATATCATCAATTCCTTTAAAGATCTGGAATTGGAATTTGAACCTGGATCTCAATATAGGTACTCTACATCAGGATTTATGTTGCTAACAGCCATAATTGAAGAAATAACTCAACAAAAGTATCAGGATTATATGAAGGAAAACATCTTCCTTCCTCTAGGCATGCACGATACAGGATGTGACGATGGAAGGAAAATTATACAGGGGCTTGCTTCTGGACATTCCTTCTGGGAAGAGCCTATTCATGCGGAATTTGCTGATCTTACATTTCCGTTAGGAGGGTATGGGATGTATTCGACGACAGAGGATCTTTATAAATGGAGTCAATGCTTACGAGAATCAACGTTAATCAGCAAAGGATTGACAGAAATGATGTTGAAGCCTCACCAAAACTCCTATGCATGCGGCTGGGCTGTCTCCTCATTTTTAGGCAGGAAATACATAAGCCACTTTGGGGACATTAGTGGTTTTACAAATGATTTTCTTTTTTTCCCGGACGATAACGTTACGATCATTTGTTTGAGCAATATGAACATAACACCAGTTATGAAATTTACTAGGGAACTAGCCAAAACAGTTTTTGATGAAACGGTTTCGCTTCCATATCCAGCAATTCCTATTCCTTTTAATTCAATACAAAAAATATGCGGCACTTTTTCCATTGAAAACGAGAAGGGATCACAATCAATAGAAATTTCATCGAAAGAAAAGGATCTTTACGTAACAGTTCCAAAAATGTATGGTGCCGTATACAAATTTAAGCTCATTCCTATCAAAGAGGATGATAGCCAAACAACCTTTATTACCGAAATGATAAATGAGAGTCTCGAAGTTCATTATGAAGGGGAGAAGGTTACAAACATCGAATATACCGACTATTATGGTGGTAAACAGGTTCTGTATAAAAAATAATAGCTTACTCAAATGAGCGGTAATATGAATTTCGCTTATTTGCGGGCATTTAGGTATGGGCATAATGTGCCCCTCAATAAACCTAAAAGGAAATAATGTTTTTAAAAAAAGGCTTTACGCCATGCATCTTTCTATTGTGATGCGAAACATGGGAAGCCGCCAAAATTGGAAAGCCATGAGAAGCTTTTCTAGCTTATTTTTGTAACTTAGAAAAAAGCTGCTTTTCCAACTAGGCAGCTTTTTTGCTTTTTATTTCAGCTAGTTAATCTGAGGATCTATTTATTAATCCCGATTAGGAATTTGTGAATAATTTCACTTAAATTAACGGGTGCTTATCTTCAATAAGATCTTCCATTATGGGGCGCCTTTCTTGAACAAGAAGGTGTATTCCTTTAGCATAAAGACGCAATACAATTATCGCCTCTTATTGCTTTGAAAATTATGATCATAGCAAATATAAACTGAATTTGAATCGATTATAAATGGAATGATATTATCAAATACTACTTGACCATATCTTTATTTCGTGTTACCATAAGGTCACACATGATAAGTGACCAAAAGGTAACTTGTTTTGTAATATAAAACATCTATATGAAAGGACGTTGAAATGCAAGACGAACTTTCAGGCGTATTTAAAGCACTAGGACACCCAATTCGACGACGGATTCTTGATATTCTCAAAGAATCTCCGAAAACAACTGGTGAACTAAACGAGTATTTTCCAGAAGTCTCAAGGTATGCGATTATGAAGCATTTGACGATTTTGGAGGAAGGAAATTTATTGGTGGTTAGGCGAGAAGGAAAATACAGGCGTAACTTTCTTAACGCTGTACCCCTTCAAGTAATGCATAACCGATGGGTTGGAAAATACATGCAGCCAACAGCAAATTCTTTGCTAAATTTACGATCTATCGTCGAAAACAAAGGAGGAGATATTGCGATGACAGCAATAGAGCAAGGTCGTGTTTTTCGTATTGAGCAAGAAGTTTTCATTGGTGCCCCAAGAGAACAAGTTTTTCAAGCTTTAACAGAACAGGCTGGTGACTGGTGGGAGTTTCGCTTAGCACCAAAAGGAGTGCCATCCCAATTTACGTTTGATCCTGTTCCAGGAGGACAGTTTATAGAAAAATGGCGCGAGAAAGAAGGAGCTGTCTGGGGTAACGTTTACTATGTGAATGCACCAGAGGAAATCCGTCTCCATGGACATTTAGGCATGCAAGGTGCGGTTAACAGTTCATATACCTACCGGCTGATCGATAAAGATGGAGGAACTTTGCTGCAGCTTACCCACAACGCATCCGGTATCATCCAGGAGAATTGGGAACAAGAACACTCCGAAGGATGGAAATACCTGCTTGGAACATTGCTTAAAAATTATATAGAAAAGAAAAATTCATAATTTAGGGAGAGAGTAAAATGAAAGAATTAACATGTAATTGCGGGTTCACAGTAAAAGATGAAAATCCAACAGTAGTGGAAGCCAAAATGTGGCATCATGCCATTCAAGATCACATTGATATGTTAAAAGCTATGTCAGAAGAACAATTGGTTGGATGGCTTAGTGAAACACATAAGAAAATTGGGTTAGATCGGGAAAAACTATCGAATTAGAAAGGTGGGATACTATGCCAATGCCAAAACCAGATGAAGAATCTAAAGCATTTTTCGCATCAGTCATACCTATTGATCCTCGCATCAAAATAAAACCAATGTTCGGGAACATTGGTAGTTTTTTCAACGGAAATATGTTCGCCGGTTTATTCGGTTCAACCGTTTTCGTTAGACTTCCAGAGAACAATCGACTTCGTCTATTGGAGATAGAAGGGGCTGCTGAGTTTTCCCCAATGCCAGGCAGACCTATGAAGGAATATGTTACCTTTCCGGAGAAATGGAGGCATGAGCCGGAGAAAATACAGGAATGGATCCAGCGGTCTTTGCAATGGGTGGAAACAATGCCAGAGAAAGTGTCAGCAAAGAAAAAGAAACGGGAAAGTCTAATTGAATGTAGTAAGTGAACTTGATGAATTGATGATGGTTCACAATGATTTCCCCATTAGCCATCGACGCATAGAAAAAAATCGTGGCTGCAGCTTGAGGACAAGTGTTGATATAGCGAATAAAGTATAAAAAAGAAGGTTATAAAAGGCATGATTGGACCAAAATGGAATAATTAATGACAGTAAATGATATTTTCACAAAAAATCAAAAATCGAGAATCAGTTAATATGTATGTATTAGAGCACGATTGATTTACCAATCTGTACAACTTTTATAAAATTAATTTTCTGCCAGCAAATTAATGTCCCACACGTTGGGAGATGAAATGAGTTACTATTTTCTCATTTAACCCACCAGTGAATTAAGCTGAAGAACAGGGATGTAAATTGGCACCCCTGTTCTTTCTTATTCTAACGAAAACAGAATAGTTCTAAAAAGTAATGATTACATGAGGCTTGAAATTAAAGCGATTCTCCTTTAGTCAAAAAAAACGACAAAAACTCTAAGGGAGGGGTAGATGTTTTTAATGAGTAACGAACCTATTTTTGCAGCGTTATCTTCTGTTCTCATTTTAGGTGAAAATTTGTCCATTGTTGCTATGATTGGTGGGGTTGTATGTTGCTGGTATGATATGGGCAAGGAAATTAACTTAAATTATTCTGTCAATTTATGTAAGATAAAAAATCTTATATATGTTGGCGGTTATTTCAAAAAAGTGGTGGCGATGCTTCAATGTAGAAGGGTCGCTTTTTTCTTATTGAAGTAACGGGCCAGGTTAGCATTCCTGTAGATCTTTAAATATCAGGTTTGAAAAAAATAGAGCCCCTCAGTAAGATACGAGTATAGAGTCCAATCTAACTCAACGTCTTAAGGAGGAAGCCTTACTATGAATTTTAAA
>NZ_JBMKNV010000027.1:0-12972 GCF_049220665.1 Chryseobacillus diguaensis | reverse complement strand
ATTTGATCACGATTCATTTGATTATTTTTAGACAGCATTTCAATCACCTCACTAGTTACTTCTTTCATTATACAAAAAAACTGCCAACATCCTCCTCAAAATCGAGGAGTTTGTCGACAGTCTGAAATAAATGCCTTCCAAATAGAAGGCATTTATTTTTTATTCAATATCAATAACATTGTTTATCAGAGCCTTCTTTTTAGATTGTGGTATAAAAATAGCTGAGATGATATTTAGGGACATTTTATTCTTAATTTAAGCAATTATAGACAATTAATGATTAATGTTGTGTGCTTAAACACTTTATATTTTGTGTCAAAAGCTTATATTTGGACATTTTATGGTTAATTGTAAGGACAATTTATCCTTTAACTTACATTGTGTGTAATTTGAAGAATAACTTTGCACGGTATGCAAGGATATACTTCAATACACTTTATGCAAGAATATACTTCATTCAGGTTAAATACAGAGTACGGGCATCAATAAAAAAAGTGTAAATTTAAGCATAAATTGTCTAAAAGGACAATTTATGCTTTATTTGTTGTTGGGACAATTTATGGTTTAATAATAATAAACCCTCAATGGTATTTAAGAATTAATTAATATATAATCTATATACGATTTAGTGGGAGAGCCAAATACGGAATCCCTTTTAAAAACAAAATCATTAGATATAACTCCAATCATCAGAGATCTTTTTGGCGAAAGAACATTAAAGAATTTCAATGAAGAAGACTGGTTACCGTCAAAACCATATAAATTGATTAAGGATGCTATTCAAAAATATGAGGATTCACACTTTGATAAGTGCTTGAATATTTGAAGCAAACTTCGTCTGAGAGTTCTGCTATTAATATTAAATGGATTGAAAGCATCTGCACTTATTGGAGAAACGCACCAGTTAATTTGACTAAAACTATCTTTTAGTAGAAACACAGAAAGACTCAACTGGACCTCGAATGACTATCAATTCTAGTAAGGTTATGATAAAAATTTTAACTAATTTTAATAGGTTTATAAGATCTATTTAAGAACACAACATTATAATTATTATGCTATAGAAATAATGAAAATAGGAGAAGCTTTTAGGAAAAGGAACGATAGCTTGTTTAAACAAAGATTATGATGGCTATCCATATTTAGTAAGGGAAAATAAATTAAGTTGCAGGATACCACTGAAAAGAAAGGAAATATGTATGCAAACAAACCAAAACAACCTAAAAATTTTACTTAGCAAGGTACCAGAAGTAACTATTTTCTTCTGGATCATCAAAATATTGTGTACAACTGTAGGGGAAACATTTGCTGATTTCCTAAATTTCAACCTTGGATTTGGCTTAACACTCACTACCATCATTATGGGAATAGCATTTTTTATCCTATTGTATCTTCAATTCAGAGCAACTAAATATATTCCAGGTATTTATTGGACAACGGTTGTCCTGATCAGTGTATTTGGAACCTTGGTAACCGATAATTTGACAGACGCAGTGGGAGTACCTCTTGAGCTAAGTACAGTAGTTTTCTCCGTGCTGCTAGGATTAACTTTTCTTTTTTGGTATCTCAGTGAGAAAACACTTTCGATCCACTCGATTTATACAAGAAAAAGAGAAGTTTTCTATTGGCTTACCATACTTTTCACATTTGCACTTGGAACCGCTGTCGGAGATTTATATTCCGAACAACTCGGTCTTGGTTATCTTCTCACAGGATTAATAGTCATTATTATAATAGCTTGTGTATTTATGGCATGGAAATTTTTGAAACTTGATGGGGTATTAGCGTTTTGGATTGCGTATATTCTTACTCGCCCACTCGGAGCATCATTAGGTGATTACCTATCTCAATCAAAAGTTAATGGCGGGTTAGGTTTGGGAACAACAGTGACGAGTGTTATTTTCCTAATCGCTATTTTAGCAATAATCATTTTTCTTGCTGTTTCTAAAATTGATATAACGGCAAAAAGTGAAACAGTAGAAACAAACCAAACAAATGGAAGCAAGAAAAATGTTTTTACTCAAACCATTGCGGTACTTTGTATTTTCTTAGTTGTTTGTATAGGCGGTTATATTTGGCGCAGTAATTTTTTAGAATCGCAAGCCACTTCTCCACAAGCAACTTTAGGAGGACAATTAACAGGTTTTGCTAAAATTGAAAATCAAATGCTAAAAGATGTAAACTCAAATAACTTTGCTTCGGCTAAAAAAAACGCTGACGTTTTGGAAAATCAATGGGACACCTCGGAAGCAAAGCTTAGGAGAATAGACGGTACAACATGGACTAAAATTGATGGAACCATTGACGTTGTATTAGCAGCGGCTCGTTCATCAAACCCTGATGCGAGTAAAACCAAATCAGCACTTGACAAGTCACTTAGTGTTATAAATGCGGCCAATAATTCAGCATCGAAAACCGGTTCTTCACAAGCTGCATTATCTGGACAATTAACAGACTTTGTTAAAATCGAAAATAATTTACTAAACGATGTAAACTCAAATAACTTTACTTCGGCGAAAAAAGGGGCTGACGATTTGGAACATCAATGGGATACATCGGAAGCTAAGCTTAGGAGAATAGATGGCTCTACATGGACTAAAATTGATGGAACTATTGACGTGGTATTAGCAGCGGTTCGTTCAGGAAACCCTGACGCCAATCAGTGTAAATCTGCACTTAAACAATCGCTTAGTGTCCTAAACGCAGCCAATAAATAAAAATCTTAGGAATCGCAAATTGCGGTTCCTTTTTTGCGTTGAAGATTCTGTTTCCGCCACAGCAAATAAATCAGGATGACCTTTATAAGGAGAGAGGATCGAATAGATCATCCTTCTTAAGCGTTATATGTATAGTTATTGTAATGGTATCCTGTATACGAAAGGACTTTAGAGCCTGCTTTACGCAGATAAATTTTAAAATTGCCCTTTTACAGTGTATCGCCAGGGTTAACACCAGCCCATAAATTTATTATCTGATGCTTTTTTCTTAACTGCATTGACCCCCATTACATAGACGTCATATTTCCCTCCTTTAACATCTTTCATGGTATATGTATATACTCTGTTCTTTAAATCAATTGATGCTGCAGTGGCATTTGGCATTGTTGAAAGCAACAGTACTAGTGGATTTAGTAGCTCCGGGCGAATAAATTTTATCTACTTATCCTAATAATCAATATGCTGAATTATCAGGTACTTCAATGGCTGCACCCCATGTATCAGGAGCCCTTGCTCTGCTCATAGAAAAAAATGAGAAAAAACGTAACCGGCCTTTAACTGAGTCGGAGATTTTTGAGCAACTAATAAAAAATACAGTATCTTTAGGGTATCCAAAGTCTGATGAAGGTAATGGAATGTTAAAGCTGCAGAGTGGCACTAACAGATATTTTATTTAAACAATTATAAGTACTTTTTTAATTGCTTTTTATTAAGCGTGCCAATCTCAAATCCTTTACCTAGTCGAACCTGCTGAAAACATGGCAAGAGTGAAGGAAGAAACTTTTATTCCCATCCCAGAACATGTGCGTCTATACGATGCACTATATAGAGCTTCATGACTTTTTTGGACGTGAAAAGTATTCTATTATGCACAGTTTGAAAAAGATGAAGAGCCTGAGTGCAAAGGTATTGTTACAAACGTGAAGAGAAAAGAATTAACTTTTTAATAGAATAACAGAGATAATTAGCAAAAAAAGCATCTGCTTCCTTAGGCAGATGCTTTTTTAAACAAAAGGGCGGACTTACGGCAAAGAATTAAAAAATCTTGTCAGCTAAATAATGCATGTTAAGAAAAGTAATGAGTTGAATGATTAATGAACGTTTACTTTTTGAGAAATTTTCCCATGACAAAACCTCGTTTAATTTACACCGATTAAATATCCTATTTGTTATATTTAAAATATTTTGCTCTATTTCAAGGCTTCTCTTTAATTTTATATTTTCTTCAAGCTCTTAAAACATTAGCTTTACATTGATAGTCTATAATTTTTATGAACTGCAAAATACTTGAAAGAGGGAGATTTGCTTGAAATTAAAAAGTAAGCGCAAAAAGATTATAATAGGGACCGCGCTGGTATCCTTGCTTTTTTCTGGAAGCGTGACTGCTGCAGCGGCTTACAAGATATTCGCCGGTCCTAAGGTTGACGGCACATCGGTAACATCCGGCGGCTGGTACCTGAAGCCGGCTGGAACACAAGTCAATTTGGGAAGCTTTCCTATGGGAGGAGCACTGACGCCGGATAAGAAATATCTTGTGGCAGCAAACGCTGGAAGCGGCACTCATTCCCTGCAGGTAGTAGATACAAAAAAGAAAACTGTTACTCAGACCATTTCTTATGAATCTCCTGAAGCCTTGTATCTCGGAGTAGCCTTCAGTCCTGATGGCAAGAAACTGTATGCTTCAGCCGGCGGCAATAACAAGATTAGGGTGTTCAACTTTAATAACGGCAAACTTACCGAGCAAGCACCGATTCTCTTAAAGGATAAAAACAACACTAATTTTTATCCCGCTGGAATCTCTATTTCACCGGACGGCAAATTCCTTTATGCAGCAAATAACGTAGATCATTCTGTATCACGTATCGATCTCACTACCCAAAAAATTGCCGCAACTTCTAAAGTTGGTAAAAGTCCTTATGCCGCTGTAGTAAGCCGTGATGGAAAAACACTGTACGTCAGCAATTGGGGTGAGAGCAGCGTTTCCGTACTGGATGCAAAAGATTTGACTATTAAAAAGACCATTCGTGTAGGGCTGCACCCGAATGCAATTGTTGAAAACCCTGTAAACGGCTCAATTTATGCAGCGAATTCAGATAGCGACGAAATTTCGGTAATCAATCCAAAGCAGCTTAAGGTAGAGAAAACCATATCCCTCTCTCCATATCGCGGTGCACCAACAGGCAGCCAACCAGATGCCTTAACGGTTAGCCAAGACGGACAAACGCTTTACGTGGCAAATTCGCTGAACAATGACATTGCTGTAATTGGTCTTGAAAAGAAGGCAAATCATGCTGATGCTAAGGTAAAGGGGCTTATCCCGACAGGTTGGTATCCTACAGGTGTATACATGGGTCAAGACGATAAACAGCTGATGGTTCTTAATGCAAAAGGACTTGGCGCTGGTCCTAACAGCAAATCGAAAGAGTGGCTTGGAAACATGATCAAAGGCACGATGTCATTCATCAATGTGCCAGATCAACAGCAGCTGAAGAAGTATACAGAGAAAACAAACGATAACAACCATGTCAATAAGTCTAAAGACAACAGCTGGTGGGGACAATTATCTGGTCAAAAAGACTTCCCGATTCCACGTTTTCCTGAAAAAAATGCTTCACCGATTAAGCATGTGATTTATGTCATTAAAGAAAACCAAACTTACGATCATGTATTCGGTGATTTAGGAAAAGGGAATGGTGATCAAAGCCTGGCGCTGTATGGAAAAGATGTAACCCCGAACCATCATAAGCTTGCCAGCCAGTTCGTAACCTTCGACAATTTCTATGCCGATGCCGAGGTCAGTGCCGATGGCCATAACTGGACAACTGCTGGTAAAGCGAATGATTATGTACAAAAGAACTGGCCTGCTAACTATTCAGGCCGAGATCGTGACTATGATTTTGACGGCGGCGGAGGGGGCAGCACGCCAGACGATGCCCCTTACACAAAGTCAAAAGAAGGATATATATGGGATGTCGCCATGAAAGCTGGGTTAAGCTTCAGGAATTATGGGGAGTTTGCGTATAACTATGATGAGAAAACGAAAGAGTATAAGCCAAATAACTCCAGTACGACTGACTTCGGTGGTAACTATGATCCTCATTATCCAAGTTGGGATCTAGACATTTCAGATGAAACCCGTTACAACGAATGGGAAAAGGAATTCAGACAATTTGAAAAGAAAGGCAACCTCCCACAAATGGAAGTCGTTTATTTGCCAAATGACCATACCGGTGGATCAAAGTGGGGTCCAGAACAGATGGTGGCACAGAATGATTATGCATTGGGCAAGCTAGTTGATACAGTAAGTCACTCGAAATATTGGGAAAAAACAGCCATTTTTGTTGTGGAGGACGATGCCCAGGGCGGAGTAGATCACGTTGACGCCCATAGAAGCGTAGCATTGGCAATCAGTCCATACACGCAAATAGGTAAAGTTGATAGTACGTTCTATGATACCCCTTCTGTCCTTAGGACAATGGAGCTGATTCTTGGCTTAAAGCCGATGACACAATTTGAGGCAGCATCGATCCCGATGGTAAACTCCTTTACTGATCATCCTAAATTTTCGCCATATTCCGTGGAGCAATCAAAGTATTGGCCTGTTGAAAACAGCAGCCCTGCTCAGCAGACAGCAGTAAAATCCATTTCATCTTCAGGCCCGCAATATCCTGCAGATTTGGACTTCTCAAAGCCGGACGTTGTAGACCGTGAGAAGCTTAATCGCGAAAACTGGATGAGAATTAAAGGTTACTACCCGGAACAAAAGCAAAAGTAACTACTGTACACGTATTATATTAAACAACTTTACTAGCCACAAACTTCATATTTGGGAGAATTGATAAATATAATTTTTTGTACAAAAAATAAAGCATAAAATGTCTTTTTTGGACATTTTATGCTTTATTTAATAAACAATTTAACTAAGGTTCTTTTCTTAAACTTTTGCTTTTGCTATTAACTCTTTATGTCTGTACAAATTTTAAGAAAAGATGCCAAGAGGCAAGTCTATAAACGTGGTTGCAGCTCTTACGAATAGCAACAACCTCTGTGAAAACAGCCTTAACTTAAATTTAAGGCTTACTATAATAAACAACAACACTAATATATGTATTCGAACGGTGCATCAATATTGTTTATTTTTATATAATTGCTCGAAAACCATGCCCAAAACAGTAATAACATAGAGGTACTAAAATTTTAGGGAAAGACATTGATGTCCTATTAGCTGGTTTAATTAAATCGAAAACAACAACTTCGAATGTAACGGTTTATCTTGACGGGGAGTTATTCTTAGCCCCATTTTTATCACTTTGATCAGTAAAGAAAACACAGTAATAAGAATAGTAAATAGATGTTCTTTTTTGCTGTTTTCATTGGTCCCTCGCTGCCATGGTGCATAGGGATTGGGGAAGTAGACCTGAATACCGAGCTCTTTTTTTACATCGGGATAACAGGAAAATTCTTTTCCTCGTTATGCTCAACGTTTCAATCAATTAACCGTTCGATATAAGTGTTCTTTCGATTTAGAAAAGATTTTAAAGGAAAATAAATATGATAAGTTAGTTTTTCATTACAGATCCAAACACCCTAAGTATATTCGTCCTATGTAAGTTCAAGGGCAGACAATGGAACAATATGCGATTTTGCAGCTCTATCGCATTTTTCAATCTAAAATTTTAGTTTCAGCAGGGCTGGCGCTTGGCATTTTGGATGATGTATAAGGATGCCCGTCCTCTTTGGTTACCCGCTCGAAACTCATCTTTTGCCATAACAGTAAATAGTTGATTTTGACACGCAAAGCGATTGTAATAACCCGACTATATAACTTAATTTAAAAAGCCGGATTGTGCAGGACACAATCCGGCTTTTTCTTCTTCAGGCATTTTTTCTCAGAGCTTCAATATTCGGTCTGTTCCATTCCTCCGCATCGGCCACCCCAATGTCTTGAGAAAAGAATTCAGGATCCTTGCCTGTGCGTTTTTGTTGTTCATAGTTTCTTAGTGCATCAAAGGCAACTTTGCCTAAGAGAGTAATGGCGACTAAATTAGTCAGGGACATGAAGGCCATGAACAAGTCAGCCAGATTCCATACAAAATCGAGGCTTGCAACAGCTCCAATCATAACCATAGCAAGAACAGCTATACGGTAGATAAAAGAAAGAATTTTATTTTCTTTAATAAAATCAAGATTTGTTTGACCATAAAAATAGTTTCCGATTATTGAAGAGAAGGCAAACAGGAAAATTGTGATGGACATGAACGCATTTGCCCAGTTCCCGACGTTTTGTACCATAGCAGTCTGTGCCAATTCTATTCCTGTTAAGCTGCTGTCATGCCATGCATCCGAGAATAAAACAATAAATGCAGAAGCTGTGCAGATGATCAGGGTATCAGTTAATACTCCAAACGCTTGCATTAGCCCCTGTTTGGCAGGATGAGAGGTAGAGGCAGTGGCAGCAGCATTAGGAGCTGAACCCATCCCGGCTTCGTTTGCGAATAGACCCCTTTTAATACCGATACTAATGGCAGCACCAAGGCTTCCTCCAATAGCTTCATTCATTCCAAACGCACTTGTGACAATCATTTTCAACATCCCAGGAAGCTCTGTTATGTGAATAAGTGTAATGTAGAGTGCTAATCCTAAGTAAAAGACTGCTAAAACCGGAACGATAATTTCAGAAAATCGTGCTATTTTTCTTGCTCCTCCAAAAATAATGAGTGCAGTAAGGACAACCAGGGCCAGTCCTACGATAGAGCGGTCAACTCCGAATGATTTTTCAACGGAAATGGCAATGGTGTTCGATTGCACGGAAACAAAAGCAAGACCAAAGCACATGATGATCAGTACTGCAAAAAGAATACCCATCCAACGGGATTTCAGCCCTTTTTCCATATAATATGCAGGTCCGCCTTTAAACCCTTCTTTATCTTTCACTTTATAAATCTGAGCGAGTGTAGCTTCCACGAATGCAGAAGCTGCACCGAAGATGGACATAGCCCACATCCAGAAAACTGAACCGGGTCCTCCCACTGCAACCGCGATGGCCACACCAGCTACGTTTCCGGTACCGATTCTTGTGGCTGCCCCAATAGCAAATGCTCCAAACGATGAAATTTTCCTTTTCCCATCTGCCGCCAATTCACTTTTTTCAAATAAAACGCCGATCATTTCTTTTAAGTATCTTAATTGAACAAACTTAGTTTTAAAAGTAAAATATAGACCTAAAATAACAAGAAAAGTAACTAAAACCTTTGAAGAGAAAAAATCACTTACTGACAAAATAAAATTATTAATAAAATCAGTCATAATAAATTCCTTTCCATAAATATTACAAGAGTTCTATAAAACAGGTGGGATTAATATAAGATCATTTTAATTTTTTATAATCATATTAACAATATATAATTTAGATGAAACAAATATCAAAATAAGATGATTGAGGACTTGTGATTGGAATCAGACAATTAATATAAGTGGCACATTTGTTTATCCGCTTTCTCAAGTTTCTGCTGCACCAGTTGTTTAGTGGGAGCTAAATTGAGAACTGGTTCACCAGTATTTTGAGTTGATTGTGCCATAAGTAAGCACACTAAAGTCTTACCGCCTCCCGTATGTAACTTAAGTACCACTAACATATTATATCGATGTTTAACAGTTTATTTTTTGAAAACAATTATTTAGTCTTAATGCCCAAACCGTTGGGTTGTACCTGTAACATGTACAACATTAATTAATACTAAAAAATTTACAAGTGTCATAAAGAAACCGATTATAAACATTAATACGGTTAGACCACCAAGGCTGGTAAAGTTTCCTGAGACAACATCAGCTATAAATTCCAATATTGACAAAAAAATCGATACTTTACGTTGATTTTTCCCTGCCTTTATCCGATTAATTTTTGACATTAAATAAATGCTTATAACGGTTAATACAATACCAACGAGTAACCAAAGTGTAGTTTTTAACAACCTTGCACCCCTATATATAATAATTCATTTCCATAAATCTGACCATTAGCACAATAAGAAAACGGGATCGCCTTAGCCATTTCATCTAGAACAAATGCAGACGTTAGTTGAAGAACAAATAGAAACAGTTCCATTTCAAATTACATTGTGTAACTTTAAGCATAACTTTGCAATAATGGCAATCTTATGCTTAAAAAACGCTTTGACAATATTATGCTTAAAGTTATTTTGAAAGTTTGAATGGATACAAAAATGCTCAGAGTTTAATGGCTCTGAGCATTTCTTTTATTATTATGGACAAAGATATTGGTTTCAGCAGGATAAAGAAGATTTATACAGTATAAAGAAATCATAAAACGACAAACGGTGATCAGGAAGGATTAACCCCTTTTTTGTTGAATTCCATATTCAACTACTGGGTGCGTTGTTTGAACTCCTTATTGGACTAACAGAGCAGTTTAGTTCAATAAAACAAAAAGCAACCGAGAGGGTTGCTCTAATAAATTTAAACCAACCTCTGATACTATTGCTTCTCCAAGGCAAGTTTAACTGCAAGTAAAACTAACATACTTCCTGTGGCTTTGTTAAAAACATTCTGAACTTTTGTTTTATTAAACCAAATACGAATGTATTTCAAAATATGAACTACAATTAAAAACCATACAATTGCTTCAAGAATAAGAATAATTCCTAGCATAACCAGTTGTAATAAAACGTTTTGGTGTGTATTAATAAATTGGGGCATTAGTGTCATATAAACAACAACCGTTTTTGGATTAAGTGCATCGCTTAAAAAACCCTGTAAAAAACATTTCTTATATTTTCCGACAGTTGGTTTCATCGATTCTACATTATCATTTAAGTTATCCATTTCAATCGGGAAAGCACTTTTAGCCTTAAAAGACTTAATCCCAAGGAAGATTAGGTAAGCTGCCCCCATGTATTTAATCAAAGTAAATAATACTATGGATTTGGCAACAATCGCCGCTAAACCAAGCACTGCTACTATTGTCCAAATGGAAAGACCTGCTGCTATGCCAAGCGTAGTAAACTGACCTGCTCTTGTTCCATGAGACAATGTATTTTTCGTTACTAAAATAGTATCTACACCTGGTAAAATAACCATCATCACCGTAATTAAGATATACATAAATAAATTTTCCATAGCGACCTCCTTATATGTATATGCGATATATTGCATATAACAATAATAACAATCAGGAGCCAAAAATGCAATATATTGCATTTTTCCTAACAATTGAATATACTACAATAAATAAGAATTTAAAACGTAAAGGTGAACAATAATATGCCAATACCTAAAAACTTCTCAACGCCCAATCGGTTATCAGCAAAAGAACGTGCATTTAAACAAATACAAGAATGGATAATAGATGGGACTCTTCAACCCGAAGAAAAGCTAAATGATGCTGAACTAGCACAAGCATTGGGAGTAAGTCGAACCCCTATAAGAGAAGCTTTGCAATTACTTAATGTTCAGGGTTTTGTTGAAATGCATCCTGGGGTATCTACACAGGTCACAGTAGTCAATAAGGAGGATATTTCCAAAATTCTACCTCCTTTAGCAGTGTTACAGGCTTTAGCAGCCGAACTCGCAACGCCTGTTATTGAACAACAGACTATTGATTCATTACGGCGTATTAACACTGATTTTGCCCAGGCTGTGGGGGAAGGTAATTACTATTCCGCATTAAAGCTGGATGAACAATTCCATAAAGTTATTGTTGATGTAGCCCACAATCCATATATTAGCAACACAATATCTATGCTTCAAGCTCATGTACGAAGACTCTTTTTCCATAAGTCAATTATTCTTACATCTGCTTCAGTTAAAGAACATGAAGCTATGCTTCAAGCTTTTGAATGTAAAGATAAAGAGACTGCTTCCAGTATCGCAAGAAACAATTGGTTACGCCCAATTGAGGTATACTATTCGAATTTAAAAGAAAATCAATAATAAACGAAAACACCTTATAATGAAATAAAGGTGTTTTTGAGTTTAAATCCACCGTGGTTGCTTTATAAAAGATAAAATTGCTTTTTATCCAACAACCTTATTGTGGAGTATTTCACTTACACTAAACCAGCTAATAGTTTGTCAACATTTTTCAATGAAATAAAATTTTATTGTATGGTATGCTTGCTTTGGCAACCCTTTTGTTCTGACCATAAATACTCCAGTCGTCCAATCAAGCAAAATATTTGACAAAATAGCAAGCATATTTTATAATATAGTGGTTTTGAAAACATATTAGACATACCTATATTAGATCATATTTTTATACTTATGCCTAAAATTCTAGTATTTGAAGGTGAAGTTTATGACCACATTAGTGGCAAAAGAACGTAAAGAATCAGGGAATTCCTCTTTACATCAGTTAAGAAACCATGGGAAAATCCCATCCGTCGTCTATGGGAAGCACAAAGAGAGCAAATCAATTGTTGTAAAGAATGCAGATTTACTCAAAACCATTAGAGAAGTCGGAAGAAATGGAATTATTTCTTTGGACATCAATGGAAAGTTACAGGATGTAATCCTTGCAGATTATCAGTATGATCCAATCAATTATGAAATTTTCCATGCGGATTTTTTATACATCGATCTGTCTACGGAGATTCATGCCCAGGTGCATGTTGCCTTGATAGGGACATCACAAAGTGTTGAAGAAGGAATTCAACAGTCCCTTCACGAATTAAGCATAACAGCTAAACCTAACGAAATCCCTGAAACAATTGAAGTGGATATATCCGACATTCACGAAAAACAAACCATTAAAATAGGTGAAATTAGAAAAAAATATAGCAATATTACGATTAATCATGAAGACGAAGAGGCTATTGTTTCCGTACTGACTCCAAGACAGGAAGAGGAACAACAGGACAAAGAAATCTCTGAAAATGAAGAATAAGAAAGATGCTGACCCAAAAGGTCGTTGAATGACGACCCTTTTGGGTCAGTTTATTATTTTCAGACTATTTTTTGCCTATTTTTCTAGTTTTTAATTTCACTTTCGGAGTTATCCTCTTAATTTTTTGGGCTCTATAATATTTTTTGGGGTTGATAAACAATTTCGACATAAAAAAAACACGCAGCTTTACTTTAACAGGAGTAAAGCCTTTTCTTATTGAAGTAACGGGCAGTTTAGCATTCCTGTAGATCTTTAAATATCAGGTTTGAAAAAAATAGAGCCCCTCAGTAAGATACGAGTATAGAGTCCAATCTAACTCAACGTCTTAAGGAGGAAGCCTTACTATGAATTTTA
>NZ_JBMKNV010000026.1:0-15435 GCF_049220665.1 Chryseobacillus diguaensis | reverse complement strand
ATAAAATGAAAAACCTTCCAATTATGTAATTATGGAAGGTTATTTGTCATGGACATTTTTAGTATAGCACGAAGAAATATAGTTTTTAATGAAAAATGTTGACAAACTATTAGCTGGTTTTGTTGAAGATCAGAACTACAAAATCGTTATTATAATAGATTATGCCTTCTTCAACTAACGCATCCTTTAGTTTAAGAAGAAATCTTTAAAGTTGGAGATCTAAATCATTTAAAGTCCCATTCAATATTTATCTGATTTTCTCCGCCAACTCTAAAATAATTCCCTCTGGACCACGAACGTAGCATAACTTATAACTTTCTTCATATTGCTGTATCTCACTAAAGATTTCCGTGCCCTTCTTTTTCAATTTTGCAACAATAGCTTCAATATCTTCAACAGCAAAGCAAATATGTCGGATACCCAGCGTATTTGCAAAAGGTTGCTGAATATCTTTTTCATCTGAAGGCGTATAAAATTTGACTAGCTCTATCCATGCCTGACCATCTGGCATTCCCAATCCTACACATGCCGTTTTAACATCATTAAGCCCAACTATTCTGTCCAACTGTTCTCCATCCAATTCCCATTCGGCTTGCACTTCAAGACCTAAATCAAGAAAAAACGCTTTAGCCTCTGAAAGATCATTTACGTTTATACTCACATGATCTATTCTATTGATCTTCATATCTCATACCTCCTATGTTCCTGTTATTTTCAATACCTGTATTGGTGTAAGGTTTGTTTGAAATTATAATTCACTTAAAACAGAAAATATCCTTCTTAAACAAACCTGCTCCTTTAATTTAAGTGAAAGCATTCACAAACTCCAACTCTACATAATATCCAAATGTAAGTGTTATTCAAGAATATGGCCCGATTGCGGAACAAAAAATAACCCTGCCGAGACTTCAACAGAATATTATCAATATTTGTTTTAAATAATCAATATTTGTTTTAAATAATCAATATTTGTTTTAAATGATCAATCATATTTATTAAACTACAATTATAGAGGTAACCAATTACTCAATAGACAATTAGCTTTCATACGAATGATATTTTCTGTATTTCCCTAAAATGGCAGCTTTACATAAAATCGAGGAATGAACGTATCAGCCATGGATAGCCGCTAAATTGTAACTTCAGGGAAAAAACCAATATTCATCTCGGGCATTGACCAGTTGGTCTTTTCCGTCACAATCCTATACATGCAACCAATGGAAATGCCAACCCCGCCCCCCATTACAATTCCGTTCATATAAGCAAGAATGGGCTTAGGATATTGATGAATAGCTGATCCATACGGTATAGAATGGAAGAGCCGTTTCTTCCCGGTCCGTTCCCCTGCCGTTATAGAAAAAGCGTTCCGAAATTCGTTTTACTCTATATTCGCATGGACCTTAAAATTCACTTTTAGGTTAGGATAATATTCATTCCTCCAGTTTTTTAATTCATGGTAAGAAATGAGATGCTGAAATTGAATTTTTCTACACGTTGGGATTTTCTTATCCGCTGTGTCACTTTGTGCCTCCTTTTCCTTCAATACGAAATCATTAAAATGGTTTTAAGAAAGGCCGATAAAGGAAAATACCTTCCCTACTATTTGCGACAAACAGAGCAAGATCTGTTCTAAATATTCCAGGGTTAATTGACACCAAAGCAACATATAAAGCAGGAAGTATGATCGTGGCTACAGCTCCAATTACTCGAAAAATTCGAAGCATTAATGCCAATACACGAGGAAAATTCCGATCATTTTCACTCCTAAACATATCCCAAATTAGATTTGGAAAAACAAGCGCGTAGGGAAAGTTATCCAAAAACAGCACAATTCTGTTCTTTTTTAAGGAATGTATGGCTTGAATTGGCAGTTCTGTAGCGAATAGATGATTTACGGGACTCAACCTGCGTTGTCCAAATTGCTTATTAAGATCATCAATGGTTTCAATGTCTGATTTAATTTTTTCTAACTGCTGGTTGACTTTTTCAATAAGGAAATTGGGGGCTCTTCCTTTAATGTATAGCATTGATAATTTTCGTTTATCCAGCTCTCCGACTTGATAGGAACAGTTGCACAAACGTTCAGTATTCAGACGTTTTCGGATCATCCCAACATTAATATTAATATCATCTCCAAAGGAGTCCATGGAGGCTCGAAAAAAGCGCAATCCTTACTAAATAAAAGGGTCCCGATTGTTGAAGATCAAAGGCTGTGTCGAAGCCGTCTCGCACAAATTGATTTTAGAACCCATTTAATAAGCTTATTACTCACAATAATTTAGTAGAGTAGAAATAAATTATATCCTCTATTTAACATTTTTGATCACTACTTTACTATGGGGAATACTTGGCATGCTAACCATGCTGAAACTTAAATCCTGGTCAGGAACTTCATAATCCATTCGATTCGCTAGAAAATCAAGACTCACTTTCATGACTTCAATGGTGACCCATTCCCCAGCACAGCGATGTCCCATAAAGTAATCACCACCACCCTGCGGAATGAAGCTAAAAGGGCTTCCTTCCCATTTGGCAAACCGTTCAGGACTGAACTCCGCAGGATTTTTCCAAATTTCAGGGTCATGATTTGTGCCATAAAGATCCAGCAAGGTTAACGTGCCTTCTTCAAATTTATAGCCTTTCCAGGTGAAATCTTTTTTTACCAGTGCCACAACAAATGGAAAAAACGGATAAAAACGGCGAACTTCCTGTACAAACATCTGAGCATACTTTTCATCCCCGGATTTAAGTTTCTCCCTTTCTTCCGGATAATGGTGCACTGCCAGCGCAATGAAATTGATGAATATAGCAATCGCCACAATCGGTCTCAAAATATTGATTACTTCTACAGCAGCGGTCTCTGTATCCAGAAGATTCCCTTCCAGATCGCGATACCAGGCAAATCTGTATAATGCGGTATTTTCAGGGGGATTCACTTTCCCATCACGAACACTATCAATGAGTTCTCCAATCCATATTTCTACGTAATTCCGTGCATGTCTCCCTAGCCAATGTTTTGGGCCAACTGCAGCCGCCGACTCGAACATTGCCCCCAAATTTTTTGTCAGCATCTTAACTTTGCCTTCTTCTACCGGTACACCTGCCCACTTACAGGCTGTCCGGCACATAATTTCCTTCGCTTCTTCATAAAGAATAACTTTATCCATCTGTTCCCATTTATCCACTGCTATCTCCCACTGTTTTTTTGTAATGTCGGTCAGTTTTTTAATCTCGTCAGGAGACATGATCGCCATAAACATTTCCTTGCGATGTTTATGGTTCTGCCCATCTAACGCCTGAACACCATTCCTACCAAACAATGTTTGAACCACCCGGTTTGGTGCTGCATCTTTCCTTTTGAATTTCTCAGTGTCATAAAAAACTTCCGCAGCTTCCTTTCCTCCCATGCAGATCGCTTTCTTTCCAAGCAATCGGGTTTCGAAAATATTAGAATTAAAACTGTGACGTCTGTTTAAAATGTACATATATCCTTCTCTAATAAGGCTCAAGCTATGGTCTATTCCTTCTTCTCGAGGTATATGATTTGTATTTGACATATGATCCATCTCCATTTTTCATAGTAATGGTCTTATTCTTTGTAAATTTCCCCCTGTTTAGTCTTAAAAAACTCGGATCACCTAAACAGGTTTCAACCTAAAAAAAGCCAGTTTCCTGTACAGAAATCGACTTTTTAACTTCTTCTTCTTGATTTATCCCGCCCTTAGCATAAGTTTCTACGCTTAGCACAATCAACAGTGTCTCAGCTAGTGAGGATGAATGGTCTTATTTATTCTTGTACGTTCAGAGATTCTATTAATAATATACCTCCAAGATACCTTAATAAAACTCCATGTTGAAATTGATAGTTTCTTAAAGTTAATCTAGAATATCCCTCTATTCTTTTGTCGGACCAATATTGATCCCAAGCTTCTGAAAGTAGCATTATACTTCTCCCTCTCTCATTTGTTGATATTAGTATGATCATAGACTAATAGAATTATTCAACAATCTAGGGAAAATAATTGTTTTTTCTATACGTTATAAACACGCTATAGAGTAACGCCAAAACATAAAAAAGGACACATTCCCTAATATGGAAATGCGCCCGATCGTATTGTTGAATAATCTAGTATATTAATTTATGGTGATCAACGCGCTTTTGATTAAATAATCCTATACGCGTATCTACTTTAATAACTTATTTCTTAAAAGAATAATAGTAATACTTCAAGTCTCGTGGTTGCTTAGAGCTGAACCTACAATTACTTATGATCCTAAATGCATACTTCAACTACTGAAATAGTGACTTTGTTCGAGATCCTCAATGAGCCCTGGATGTATCGGTTGCCATCCCAAAATTTGACATTACCATGAACCTGTCCTGCAGTTTTTAGAGGATAAGGAGGTCATTTATTATCTCGTCAATCCGGTTCTTTCTTATGAAGCAAAAAAGGCCAGTTTAAGAAAAGTCAAAACCAATGCGAATGATGCCTTTCACTTAGGTGAGCTTTATTACAAAAACGGGGACCTAAAACCTTTCCAAAAGAAGAGTATTAGGATAATGAACTTGCGAAATTCAACGCGTCAACACGACTCTTTGACAGGAACCTACGTACAAACAAAGCTTCAATTTCTAACAATATTAAATCAAGTTATCTTCGTACTATGTTAAAATAGCGATCCCACATTGGATCGCTTTTTGTTGATCTATGCTAAATATTTCTCAAGTGGTCCCCAATAGTTGTCTTTCCAGCCTCCAGCAAGATGTTCGCTTTGTCCTTCTGGAAAACCAGCATGATCAAAAATTACTAATGTTTCTTCACCTTGTTCTTTTATTTCGAACTTGGCAATAGAATAAGCTCCCTCAGGCCAATTAACAGCTCTCCAGGCTTGGACTATTCTTTCATTTGGTATAAGCTCAATATTTCTACCTGTGATCATGCCACCAAATAAGGAGAATGCCCCACCAGCCTCAGCGTTAATTTCAGTTGGTGCTCCACCAGAAACTGTACTGAATTGGTTAGCATCAATAAGTGCATCATATACTTGTTTCGGACTTGCTTTTAAAAAAATAACTTCTTGATGAATAGTTGAAGACATACAATCATTCCTCCAGTGTTTTCTTGAATTTTTATTTTTTAATTGACCAAGGATCTACACCTGGATCTTTTCCTTCTGCCAGCATTTGAAGACGTTCCATATAATGAGTCCATCCGTTGCTGTTGGATTTAGCTTTTTCAGTTGGTAGGTTATAATGGTGTAACACAAGAAGAGTACCGTTATTTTGTGGAGTTAAAGTAAATTCAACGGTACTGGAACCTGGAGGCATAATGTCTGAGTCAGCCCATCCCCATGTCCATACAACTTTTTCAAATGGTTTAATTTCCTTAAATTCACCAATTGCGATGTCTAGCCCATTAATGTCGATTCGGTATTTTCCTCCAACACTTGGGTCTAATAAGACGTTTCTCCCAATCCAACGAACCATTTTTTCTGGATCAGTAAAAAAAGAGAATAATGTTTGAGGACTACATTCAATAAAAATTTGTTTCGTTAAACATTCATGTTTAATATTCATGTTTCCTCCTTTCTTCAGCTTCAGCTGCTTCTTTTAAAAGCATAAGGCTGTCATCCCAAAAACTGTCTAAGTATTGCTTTAGTTCTCTAAAACCTTCCCTTCTAATACGATAAAATCGCTTTGTACCTTCTTTTCGAACAACAACTAAGCCTGAGCTTTCCAATACTTTTAAATGCTGTGAAATTGCAGGTGCAGAAATATGAAAATGAAGGGCAATTTCACTGGAAGTAAGTTCACCATTTCGTAAAAGATAGAGTATTTCTCGCCTATTTGGTTCTAATATGGAATGAATTACTTTTTCAATCATAAAAATAATTTAGCACATACTTAATTAAGTGTCAACTTAATTAAGTATGTGCTAAATTATTTTAATAGACAATTTCATATTGATCAAAATAGGGTTCCACAACTATTAACTATAACTGCGTCCTAAAATTAGGACAGAGTTAACATAAAGGTGTTTTTTTTGATAAAAAACACTTCACCGACCTTAAAACATAACAATAAAGTCATTTAAACTAGGGTTACCTTCTATTTTGACATAAAGTTACTTCTGTATTATCTGAATAAGGTTGCCGCATGTATCGTCGAAGACAGCTATTGTGACTTCGCCCATTTCTGTCGGCTCCATAGTAAACTTCACGCCGTGTTGCATTAATCGTTTGTACTCTTTGCGAACATCTGCAACGCCAAACATTGTTGCTGGGATGCCATCGGCAAATATCTTCCTTTGATACTCTTTGGCGGCAGGATGGTCATTCGGTTCAAGCAAAAGCTCGGTACCGTCTTGATCATCTGGAGAAACATGCGTTATCCACCTAAATTCTCCAACGGGAACGTCCTGCTTTTTTACAAAGCCCAGCGTTTCTGAATAAAACTCCAGTGCCCTGTCTTGATCTTGTACGAATATACTGGTAACAATGATTTTCATACTGTTTTTGCCTCCTTTGATATTTGCGACGTATGGTGCTCTGCTAACAATCTGGCTGCAAGCAAAACAACCCACACATTCATCAGAAGTCCTGCTCCGATTTTGTTGCTTGTTTTTTTATAAAGTTACTCTACCCATCGTTTGAGCAAGTTTTTAAGTGATTCGTTGTTGAACTGTTCATTTCTTGCGCCTGATAATGGAAGATCGTTATGCAGAAATGGTGCTGCATTTATATTGCAGAATAGTCCCTAAAACAGATTAAGCTCTCGTCATACTAATTGCTTAGCTTAGGATGAGATATTGATGTTTATTAGTTTGGGTCCAAAAATCGGATATTCTTAAACTCGGAATCCGCAGCAGCAAAATCCATTAATTTAGCTCCCTCAATAGCTAATTCGTCTTTATCAACCTGCAACAATGATTTAAAAGGTTCTATAATGAGTGTTGAGGATTTTCTTTTCTGCTCAATCCTCCAGAGCCCTTGGACAAAGCCGTCAATAAGAAATGTGGCTTTTATGATACCATTCACTGTAAAGACTCTGCTCCGATATTCATTAGCTATAATCCTTGAACGATTTTTATGAGAAAGAAGGATATTGTCAAATTCAGCCAAAAAACGAACTGGTACTGGAGTATCAATATCTGGAAATTCTGCATAGGAAACATCAAACAACTCATTTCCATCATCGTCATAAAAAGTATTTAATTGAAGTCTTAGCCCCTCAATCACCTTACGAATTTTGGTTAGGCCGGACCAAGTCTGTATATCTGAAATCGTCGCTGGTCCGAAAGCCTTTAAGTAGCGTAGAATTAGTGATTCTAAACTATAATCGGTAACAAGTGATTGACACAGCCAATTCTCAGCTGAAGCATGCATGGCCTTACCTTTGGCGCCCCAAATTCCACGGGGAGGAATCTGGACTAATGGTACCAAGTTGCGTGCCGCCGCAGCGAGAGCAGAAGGATCTTTATCTTCCCATTTTTCTTTCAGCAGTTTTCCGAGCTCCTCTAATGTACGTGGTTGACTTTCTACAAGATCTCTACTGATTTTTGCGAGCTCATTATTATCTACATCCTTTAGTCGTCGCCCAAAATTAGCTTTCAAAGTCCGATCCAAAACGGGCTGAATTAAGGGACGAAGCGCCAAACAATCACGCTTGGTGACAAGAAAGATAGTGGAACGCATAAGTGCAATGCGTACAGCATTGCGATTCAACAATAACTGAGATAATGTTTCATGTTTGAAGTTATCTATTCTGGTCCATAAACTTACATAAGGTGAATTGGGTGTTTGAGACTGCATTCCGATTAGATGCTCAAGGGCATCTGGAGTAGACATGTTGGATCGTTTTATAAGAAGCTGCCGGGCTAAAAGTGTTCGGTTTAGAGCACGTGAACTCATTACTCTGCTTAGGCTTTCTTGATTATGATTTGATTTCATCGCTTATCATTCATATCCTCCATAGTTTATGATGATAACGAGCACATCCAACAAAAATTTTCTTCATTTTGAATAGAGAAATAGTCCAAAATCTTGCATAACAGAGGTATGACCCATTTGCCGCAACATGGTAGCTATATTCCCACGGTGATATGATCCGTGTGTGACGACTTGTAGTATTGTTTCAGAAACCGTCGTTTCCAGGAGCCCAGCATATGGATTATCAACCTCAAACACTTTTTCATAATCTTGTTGACTACATAAAAGTTCTTTATACCGTTTAGATAATTCATAAAAACTAGTTTCCATTTCCTCAATATTTTTTATTTCCAGCTGTTCTTTCAATTGGTGTGTGTGTGCCATTGCATCACTCATGCTTTTACCAGAGATAATCTCGAGCCAGGCTAAATCTGTGAGATATATGTGAGACATTACTTTTGCCGCCGAAGAAAAACCACTGTTAACTTCCTTATGGAAAATGTCTTGCGGCAGTTCTTTTAAGCGATTTAAAATAACTTCATTTGCCCATAAGTGGTAGTCATACATTTTTAATACAGAATGATCCGTGATCATTTCTCCTCCCATTTTCAACTTTAATGATTAGATTATGATACATAACTGATTACAAATTTCCAAAGGATTACATCTATAAGATTTATTCTGTTATTGATTAAAAAAACCTCTATTAACTTTATAAAAAAAATTCTCTATTTTCCACAATCCGGTTGCGGAACATCGAGGAGGAGGGGGTGATAAACCCCGACCTCTCACACCACCGTACGTACCGTTCGGTATACGGCGGTTCTACTAAGATCGACGCAGTTGTTCATAACGAGAGTAGAGACTTTTAAGCCCTCGGTGACTCCAATAGGAGTTGTCGAGGGTTTTATGCAGAATGGGACTGCAGGCAACTCTCCAATAGTTCTTTCTGGAGTTCCCCCACTCGTATGCTTTGGATTCAGTTGTGCCTAGCCCAATCAGCTTCCTCATTCGGGTTTTCGGTTTCTTCCACTGCTTCCATTCACACATTCGAAGCCTTCGTCTAATTTCATTCATCAAATTCTTTGAATTTGCTAGGCGTATCAGCTAAAGCGAAATAGCCTCACCAGCCTGTCAGGTATTGGTTCAACATCTCAATCCTTCTCTTCATTGGAAAGGGCTTTGATCGAGAGGTGATTTCTTTCACCTTCTGTTTCAGCCGCTTGATACTTTCTTTCGCTATACGCACCTTCGGTTCTCTATGGGAAGTAAATAAACCCAAGGAACTTTCGCTTCCACGGCCGATCTACTGCCGACTTCTCCATGTTCACCTTTAGTTTCAGGTTATTTTCAATAAATGCTGTAGTGGAGTTCATCACTCGATGACCCGCCTTTTGAGACTTCACATAGATGTTACAGTCATCAGCGTATCGCACAAAACGGTACCCTTTTCTCTAGTTCCTTGTCGAGTTTATCGAGAATGATAATAGAAAGCAGAGGACTGAGAGGCTAACTGCCTTCACAGTTCGGGACTTGCACCCTATAGACTGCACCCATGCCGGGCGCACAAGAAAAAATCCTGAATTTCAATACAGGATTTTTGACCAAACTTTATTTCTAACCCAAACAATTCCGATGCTTAATTCCATGAATTTACTCCCTGGAAAATTATTATTTTTTGAAAATTGCATATGCTCAGTAGTAAATTATGAATTATAACAGAGGAATAGCAACCATTCCATTAGATTGCTGTACAAGGCTTCACTTTTTTAATATGAAATTCTTCTGCCCGGGGGTGATATTAATAAAGAGACTAATGACGGTCAAAAAACTTGAGGACTTTTGCATAGCCTGTTTTCTCTTACTTTTTCTGCTGGGATGGGCCATTAAATGGAAGGTTGGCTGGCTTCTTGCATTTGATAAAATAATGATTCAAATCATTTATGCAGGAATATGTGATCAGCTTACCCCAATTGCGAAAATCTTGTCTCATATATCCGAGTTCCCTTTTTGCCTTGTATTGACATTGCTTATATGCTTAGTCCTGGCTCTATTAAAAAAGGGGTGGTCATCCTTGATTTTTTAGGAACATATTTGAGAGCAAGAGCACTTGACAATATAACCAAAAATTGGGTGGGGCGTGACAGGCCTGTTGCAGGAAATGGTGCTTCATTTCCAAGTGGACAAATGGTGGACGCCGCTGTCTTTTATGGTTTTATCTTATTTCTCTTATGGGATGCTATGGGCCTTAAACACAAGCAAAAACTGTCAGGTCCATTTCTATTTTTCTACATTATTTTGGTTTAGTTGGCTGGAGCCGCGTTTATCTCAAGACGCATTACACAACAGATATTATTGGTGGAGCTTTACTTGGCTTTTCCTGCCTTTCCTTAGGCATTTTATTAAAAAAAGATGGTTTATCTAAACCGACCTAAATATTTCCAAAATTTCCATAATTAAAATAACTGTGTCAGATGGATAGTAATGAAGGAATTTCCTTCTCCATCTACCATCTTCCTTTTACAGTGGAGTAACTCCTCTGCTATGGTCTAAACTTGTTACGTAAATGAGGGGTCAGATATGTTTATCAATACTGTTCCAACCTAGCTGGAACAGATATGCTTATTCTATTGGATGAAAGGTTTGAAAATAGCTATCCACTACATTAAAAAAGAGTGCACTTAGCTGTAGCTTTGAAATTGATTAAAAGTACGTTGTAAGGATTTGATTTTATTAAAGAAGAAAACCACTCATTTTTAAGTCAGAATGAGAATTTGGTGACTCAATGATGAAACCAGAAACAGGTATTTCCATTTATTTTTCCACCCTTCCTATTTTAAATTGCTAACACGTTAATTCAATCTCTTCTATTGTGGGGAGACGGGAGACGGTACTACAATTCCCGGCCCTAAATGTCATACTAATAGAACAGTTCTAATCATATTCTTATAAAGAAAACAGTAAGAAGGAGTGTAAAGTTAGTTGATAAAAGTTAAGGTTAGTTTACGGCCCATTGTTAGTAAGATAAATTTACCCACTGTTTTGAAAACAACTATACTTCCGGGTGACTCAATTGAAAGGTTATTTATTGCAACCCAGGTAGGAGAGATCTTTTACATAGGAAACGGAGTTATAAGGACTTTTTTAGATATTCGCACGCGAATCATAAAGCTAGGTGTTTCAGGTGGTGGATATGATGAACGGGGATTGCTAGGGCTAGCGTTTCATCCCGAATTTTATTATAACGGTCTGTTTTATCTTCATTATTCAGTAGCTGGAACACAAGGTCCAGGTGCTCTTTCTGAACCTTTTGAGCCTAACCCCTGTGATCCCAGAACCTTAAACCTAATGTGGATAAATAGAGAAACTCAATATGATCATATTGATACAATTGAAGAATGGATTTTACAATCGAATGGTCAACCTCAAAAACGACGGACATTACTTAACTTAAGAAGACCATTTTTAAATCATAATGGTGTCAATAGCTTAAACTTTTCACCTGAAACAAGAAGACTTGTTTTAACAACCGGAGATGGTGGATCAGGCTATGATCCATTTAATTTAAGCCAGGACGATATGGAAATCGCAGGTAAAATTATTGAAATTGATGTAGTTAAGAATACATTTATCTATAATCCACCCGTAGTCACACGTTTTAATGAACTTCCCGCACCTATTCAGGAAACGCTTACAGTAATTGCCAAAGGGGTTCGCAATATACCAGGTATTTCATTTCAAAGATTTTATAATGAGTATATCAAATATGTGGGAAATGTAGGGCAGGATTTGGCAGAGTCGATTTTTTCATTCGTTCATTATAAACCAATACCGGTTACTAAGCTTATTCAAGCTTCTGAACCTGACAAAGAAGGATTTATTAACTTTGGCTGGCGAGGGTGGGAAGGTGCTTTTCCTACTTCGATTATAAGGAGCTGCTCTGCAAATCCGACTTTGGATGAGAAAACAATTGCTTATTACAATGAAACAGTAAAAACTGCAGAGAGGCGTCTTCAGCCTCTAACTAGTTATTTTCATAAAGATCCCCGGCCTGATAAGTTTGGAGGAACTGCACTTACAGGAGTTCAGCCCTATATGGGGAATGGAATCCCCAATTTAACTGGAAGCGTTGTGTTTACCGATCTTGCCCGGGTTGAAGAATCTCAACCTCCTGTTAGAGGGGTTTTAGCTTATACCAGGGTAACAAAAGATTGTAATCTAAATGATTTTAGTGTTATTGAAACTGAATATAATTTTGGGTCACAATCAGCTTATTATGTAAATTTGGGAGCGAATCTGGATCAAACCAAACTATATTTAGGGGTTTATGGCTCTATGAAGGTGGCTGATTTTAACCAAGGTACTGTTTTTGAAATTGTTCCATGATTCAATTCATAACTATAAAATTCGACTTAATACAAGATAAATCTCTTTAATGAATAAAAATATAAAACAAACAAGAGAGCAAGTACGGCATAATAGGAATCATTTCTATCTGTAACTAAACTGCCAGTTAACCTAAGTACAAATTTTTCACAATCTTCTCTATAAATTTAACATAAATATCCAATTACCTTATAAAGAGTTATTCCATAGTAACAGAACAACTTTTTGTCACTTAACAGCTGATTAATTGCGGAATCCGTTACTTTAACAAACGAGCTGTAAACGGTTGTAAAAGTATTGTCGCTTTTCTACTTTTCACAAAGAAATAGGCACTATCACTAGTGCCTGCTTGCCTCATATTTTTTAATAATTTTATAAAATGTTTTTCTAGTGACCAAGATATGAACATAAGATGGAATTTCACCATTTTCCAAGTGTTAATTAACCTTGAATTTTTAGAACTAAATAGTAAAAAATCCTTGTATATCAGGAATAAATGTTTAGGAGGTTTTCTTTGTCTAAATAAGCATAATTTTCTTCTGAACCGTAGCCTGCGTCTGCAATCAAGTGCTTTGGTTTTAAGTCAAACTGCTTTTTCACATGATCATGGGGCGTTAACGATTTTTGTTTTTAGGAGGATTAGGTTTAGCCTTAAGCTTATTAGTTGTAGGTGAGACTGTTTTGCTTACATTTCTAAACGAAAAAAATTGATACAATATACAATGATAGTTTAAATTAAAGGATATTCTCTGCACTTTTGCAAAAGCTAAGGTAAAAGAAAGGAGGGCAGATATGCATATTTTACAGAAAACTGCTGCTGTCATTTTGGCGGCATTCATTTGTGTTTCGCCTGGAATGGCAAGTGCTGTTTCCCAGCATCCGGAACAGCTTGTTAAAAAGAAAGACGCTGTTATTTCAAAGGACCAAGCGAAAAAAATAGCTCTTACAACAATACCAGGAAGAATCACTAAAATTTCCCTGAAAAAAGATGACGGCCGCCTTGTTTATAAGGTTATCGTACTCATGAATGGTTCAGAGCATAAAATCAAAATTGATGCCATAACAGGCAAGGTTTTGAAGGTGAAACACAAAGATTGAGACCAAGGAGTGCAGATGCAAAATGCACTCCTTTTTAATGCAGCGGGTAATTATTCTCCGGCTTTATTTTTTTAGCCTCAAACATCTTTCTACAAGTAGGGGGTGAACAGTTTAGTTGACGAGATCTAGGTCCCACGCACCCGTACGTTCTACCCTGGCTACTGAAATAATAGGTCCTATTAAAAAAAGAGCAACCAGTAAAAACTGGTTGCCCCTATAATACGACGCACCCGTTAGCTTAATATGATGGCTTTTTTTCAAGTTGACCTTTTAACCCAATCCATCGCCCCAATAGGTACAGTTATTTACTTCACAGAGAACATCTTTAGCCAAGTATCACACCTCCTTTTTTGTGTTATCATTTACAATTTAGGAGTGATTGATACTTTTTTTATTCGTGCTACAAATATCATGCTTTATTAGACCAACATGCACATTCTTTAACTTTTGCCGTTATCTAGTTTATCTGGTACCGCCTGTAAGATGCGCGTCAAACATATCAATGATTTCTAGGAACCTATCAGCTTCCCGGAAAACATGGTCTGCTAATAAAGGATGAATAATGCTCTTTATTTTACATTGCTCAATTAAATCACGGGCTGTTTTCTTGAAGTCCCTAAGAGATGCGACCGACACCCGATTTTGATCAAGGAATTGATCTAAAAGAGGAACAGTTTGAGATTGTGGCTTCATAGATTCTAAGTCCCTTGCTTGATACAGCAATAGATCAAAATCATTGCTGAAATTCCGTGCTACATCAACTAGTTTCCTTTCTGACGGATCAAGGAGATGACCAATAAATTTGGCATGGTCTGCCATAATCCTTAAGAAGAAGACATTTTCTTTAATAATGGCATCTGGAAGCGATTGTAATTTCCCTTCGTTTAATTCAATTAATCGTTTTCTAAAATAATTTGCTTCCCTACTTGTATGGTCAACTAATAGTGGGAAATTATTTGCCCCCGGCAATTTGCATGTGAGAATTAAACCTAATACTTTCCGTTTAAATACGAAAATATTAGTTGCAGCTTGTTGTACTTCTGAGTTAAATCTTCTTATTTGTTCGGGGTCTGTTTGATTATTAAAGGAATGCGCAGTTTGTTCGATGTGTTCAAATAAGCGATAAAATTGATTAGACTCATGAATTAGTTGAGTATCTTCTTCTCTAAAACCCAATCGAAGAAATAAAGAATGTTCTTTCATGATCCTAGCCCAAAAACGAATTTCATTTATAGAGCGCTCAACAAACAATCCAGATGTAACTCCGGTATCAGCATGCAAAGATGTATCATCCCCATTCATTCTATAACCTCCCGGAATTACTCCTTTTGTTCTATTCATATTTACATAGTCATTTGAATATGCCTTAAAACAAAAGTTCCGCATTAGTTTTAAAAATATAAAGAGGACTTTATCTTTGTTCTGCCTATGACTATCGTTAAAAATCTTAGTTTCCCATATTAATCTTTTGAAACTAAACTGCTCCGTTTGTTCAACAAGAAAAGCTGCCAAAATGACAGCTCCGATTTTAAACTATTGCGCCCGTTAATTGAATAAGTACCTTTTTATCCTTTGCTCTTATTAATGAGCTTTTATCTTCTTATACAAAGCATGAATAAGGTATAAAGAACACTTCCGAATCTCCACAATTTGCACAAACTAATATGAATTAATTACCAATCTATTCATACAATTTCCATGGAAAAATACCATGCTATACATAGTAAAATGATATCAACGGAGGAAAGCAGAAGTGGAAATCAAAATCAATATCGAAAAGCCAAATGTAGAAGAAAGGAAAAGTTTAACAGGCTATCAACGAAGACTCGTATTTGGCTGTCCACTTACTGGATAGCCGTTTTTGTTATTTTTCAATTTCTTTTAGTTAATTCTTTTTCAACTCCCTCAGTTTGATACGAATATCTCTCGAATGCTCACTTATTCGCAGGATTTCATAACCCTTGTAATTGGGTTTACGGGTAAATGAAATGAGTTCACATCAGTTTGGCTTCGTGAAGGCAT
>NZ_JBMKNV010000025.1:0-18291 GCF_049220665.1 Chryseobacillus diguaensis | reverse complement strand
ATGATGGCGAAGAGGCCACACCCGTTCCCATACCGAACACGGAAGTTAAGCTCTTCAGCGCCGATGGTAGTTGGGGGTTTCCCCCTGTGAGAGTAGGACATTGCCGGGCATCCGAAAGAACAGCTGATCAAATCAGCTGTTCTTTTTTTGTTCATTTTTATTTCTTTTCCAGCAGGCCCCCCAGGTAACTCCACATTAAAAACGGAATTTTTTCCTCGGTAATTTCAAGGAAAGAAGAAATGTAGATAAGATCATCATTTGAGTGACTTAGGAGCAGATCATACCACCATTCTGTTTCATATCTCGATATCATGCTTAGATTGTATAAAAGCAGATAGTGGGAGAGAAGCTCAGGCAAAGGATAGAAATCTTCTTTTGAAAGAGGAAGCGCAAAGTGATTCAGCTGCTGGTTGTACATCAGTTTTTTACTGTAAAATGGATTGATCATGCGCTCGATCTTAAATGCCAGCATTTCTTCTGTGTCATTTTCCGTTTCCTGTGAAAGATTCAGTTCTTTGCTTAGATATTCCGATAGCCGCCCGGGTGTAATGTGGTAATAATCTGCTAACTTGCTTGGTACGAATAAATGATTTTGTTTATAATGAACGGGAATGAGAGATGCTTGGCCCATTAATAAAAAAAAAGTTTCTTGCATTTCTGGGATTTTTTTCATGAGAGAATGCATTGAAAATTTATCGGCTTCTACCCCTTTTAAATCAAATAGCTTAAAACAAGCATGAGCATACAGCCCATTTTTTTGGATTTTGACTTCATCTTCAAGAAATTGATATTGCTGCTTTTTTCTTTTTCTGGTGCTTACCCCGTGCGCGAGAACAGAAGAGGTTTCCGGATAATAAGGATCAATGGTCAATATACTGGCTTTTATTAGCTGAACCAGTCCATAAAAGTACAAGATCGGCTTTAAGGAAACAGGAGCCCCGGTTCCCTGCTGGAAGAAATTTTCCGCATGCATGATGCAATATGTTAGCTGGTAGCTATTTTGATAAGAGCATTCACTGGCCTTTGGAATTTCCAGCCTTTCATAATTTCTTTCCAGGCACTTTTGGACGGTGGCTGTTGAAAGAAAAGGCTTGAATTTGGACCATTGCATGGAACTATTCATGAATTGATCACTCCGAACGTTTCATTTTAAAGGGTTTAAAATTTGCTGCTCTTAGTTTTAATTATATATACGTACAGAGAGCACCCATTTTAAAAAAGCTGCACTGAAGTTAACTTTTAATTTTTACGAATCACAACGATTTATATAAAAGACAGTTTTTTCTAAATATTTAATCATTTTTCCTTTCCTTGACAGTAACTAGCGGGTATTGTTACTCTACTAATAATATTTTGCCGAAATGAGGGGGATTTTATATGTGGAATGATAAATTTACTAAAGAAGGTTTAACTTTTGATGATGTTCTTTTAGTCCCCGCAGAGTCACAGGTTTTGCCTAGAGATGTTGATTTGAAGGTAGAACTGACTCCTACTTTAAAGCTGAATCTCCCTATTATCAGTGCCGGAATGGATACTGTTACGGAAGCTCAAATGGCTATTTCGATGGCTCGTCAAGGCGGACTTGGTATTATCCATAAGAACATGTCCATCGAACAGCAGGCTGAACAGGTTGATAAAGTAAAACGCTCAGAGCGTGGAGTTATTACGAACCCATTTTTCCTCACTCCAGAGCACCAAGTTTTCGATGCAGAGCACTTAATGGGAAAATACCGCATTTCCGGTGTTCCAATTGTAAACAATCAGGATGATCAGCAGCTGGTTGGAATTATTACAAATCGTGATTTGCGCTTCATTCAGGATTACTCCATTAAAATTTCGGACGTTATGACAAAAGAAGGATTGGTTACTGCTCCTGTTGGAACCACTCTTGAAGAAGCAGAAGAACTTCTGCAGCAATATAAAATTGAAAAACTCCCTCTAGTTGATGATCAGAATGTTCTTAAAGGGTTAATTACCATTAAAGATATTGAGAAAGTCATTGAATTTCCAAACTCCGCAAAGGATGAACACGGAAGGCTGCTTGTCGGTGCTGCTGTAGGTGTTACAGCTGATACAATGGTACGTATTGATAAGCTCGTTGAAGCAAGTGTCGATGTTATTGTGGTCGATACGGCTCATGGCCATTCAAAAGGAGTACTTGAAATGGTCAGCAAAATCAGGGGAGCATATCCGAAGCTGAACATTATTGCAGGAAACGTAGCGACTGCGGAAGCAACAAAAGCTCTGATTGAAGCAGGAGCAAATGTTGTGAAGGTAGGAATCGGACCTGGATCTATCTGTACAACAAGGGTTGTTGCCGGGGTAGGCGTACCGCAAGTTACGGCGATTTACGACTGTGCAACTGAAGCAAGAAAACATGGAGTTCCGATCATTGCTGATGGCGGAATCAAGTATTCCGGCGATATAGCAAAAGCACTTGCAGCAGGAGGACATGTGGTTATGCTTGGCAGCCTGCTTGCAGGAACGACTGAAAGTCCTGGAGAAACTGAAATCTACCAAGGACGCCGTTTCAAAGTATACAGAGGAATGGGATCAGTCAGTGCAATGGAAAAGGGAAGCAAGGACCGGTATTTCCAAGAGGATAATAAAAAGTTTGTTCCTGAAGGAATCGAGGGCCGGATCGCATACAAAGGACCTGTTGCCGAGACTATTTATCAGTTAATAGGCGGTGTTCGATCAGGCATGGGATACTGCGGTACAAAAAATCTCGAAGAGCTTCGCGAAAATTCTTCGTTTATCCGTATGACGGGGGCAGGGCTTACAGAAAGCCACCCTCATGATGTACAAATCACGAAAGAATCACCGAATTATTCCAGATAAGCCAAGTTGTGATCAAAAAACGACTTTTTGACAGAGTCTCTGACTCTGTCTATTTTTTTTGATTCCACTATGATAAAATTAATTTTGTTGTTTCAGAGACAATTTAATAGCTAGATAGATATGAAAATTCCCACGGAGGTAATCAGTTTGAGCATCATGAATTTAAAGCGATATTTGGCAGTACTTTTAATGGTCACTCTAGTCTTCAGTATTATTACCCCTCTAAAGCAGGCATCGGCTGCATCTGATCCTATCAGCATTAGTGCAAAAGCTTCTATTCTCGTTGAAGCATCATCAGGCAAAATTCTTTATGGAAACAATATTGATGAACAATTGCCTGTAGCAAGTATGGCTAAATCCATGACAGAATATCTTGTCCTCGAAGCAATACATAAAGGAAAAATCAAATGGGATCAAACATACACTCCAGATGATTACACCTACAAGATTTCCCAGATTCGCGAATTGTCAAACGTACCTCTAAGAAAAGATGGTTCCTATACTGTTCGTGAGCTTTATGAAGCAATGGCAATTTATTCAGCAAATGGGGCAGCAATTGCACTTGCTGAAGTTGTAGCTGGCTCAGAAACTAACTTCATCAAAATGATGAATGATAAGGCAAAAGAGCTTGGACTGAAAAATTCCAGATTTGTTAATGCAACTGGTTTGGAAAATAGGGACCTCATGGGCATGCAGCCTGATGGGACTACTGTTGATGAGCAAAGTACAATGTCTGCTAGAGACATGGCACTTCTTGCACAGCGTTTGATTAAAGATTATCCTGAAATGATTCAAACAGCAAGCATCCCGAGAAAAACGTTTAAAGAAGGCACAGATATGCCGAACTATAACTGGATGTTAAAGGGCTTGATCTATGAATATCCAGGAGTGGACGGGTTAAAAACAGGTTCAACAAGCTCTGCAGGTTCTTGTTTTACAGCAACAGCAAAACGAAATGGTATGCGTGTCATTTCTGTCGTGTTGAATGCGACTGATGGTACTGGCGATATCAAAAAACCTCGTTTTAAAGAAACAAAAAAATTGCTGGATTATGCGTATAATAACTTTACAGTTGAACAGCTGTATCCTAAAAACTATCAATTAAAAAAACAGGCGACTTTACCAGTTGTTGATGGAAAACAAAAAGAAGCAGCCATCATTACAAAGGCTCCTTTAATAGTTGCAATGAAGCGCGGCGAAAAGGAAAGCTACCAGCCAAAACTTACTTTAGACAAACGTCTGCTGAACGATAAAGGCGAATTAACAGCACCTGTTAAAAAAGGCCAAAAAGTTGGAGTAATGGGACTTGAATACAAAGGCAGCGAAAAAGATTATGGTTTCCTGACAGGTAATTCTGGCGGTGAGGTTGATGTTGTAACAAAAGAAAATATTGATAAAGCCAATTGGTTTGTACTGGCAATGCGCGGCATAGGCGGATTTTTCGCAGGCCTATGGAACGGTGCAGTTCATGGAGTACAAGGCTGGTTTAAATAGGCTGATTTCGAAAAGATTGCAGCTATTCGTATTATGCTTTGGGCCATCTTTTCTTAAAATTTGAATTTGTATTCTTGTTCTGAATTAGAGGGAAATGCAACAAAATTAAAGAAAAGAGCCTTAAATAAGGAACAGAATCTCTGTTAATGGCAGAGATTCTTTTCATATCATAGTTTTAAGACCGAAATGGAAAGAATATTCTTATGAATCAAGTTTTTTTAGGATAGGATTTTTAGATTGAATAGGATAAAATAGGACATATGATTTTAGATTATTATTAGGAGGAATCTTCCATGACAAATAGAGGAACTGATCGAGTTAAACGCGGAATGGCTGAAATGCAAAAAGGCGGCGTTATTATGGACGTTGTTAATGCAGAACAGGCGAAAATAGCAGAAGAAGCAGGTGCTGTTGCAGTAATGGCACTTGAGAGAGTACCTGCCGATATTCGTGCAGCAGGCGGAGTGGCGCGTATGGCTGATCCGACTATTGTGGAAGAGGTCATGAATGCTGTCAGCATTCCGGTAATGGCAAAAGCTCGTATCGGACATATCGTTGAAGCAAGAATACTTGAAGCAATGGGTGTTGACTACATTGATGAGAGTGAAGTATTAACTCCTGCCGATGAGGAGTATCATATCAATAAGCGTGATTACACGGTTCCATTTGTATGCGGATGCCGCGATCTTGGAGAAGCAACGCGCCGTATTGCAGAAGGAGCTTCAATGCTTCGGACAAAAGGCGAACCAGGAACAGGCAATATCGTTGAAGCTGTCCGCCATATGAGAAAAGTAAATGCTCAAATCCGCAAAATTGCCGGTATGAGTGAAGATGAATTGATGACAGAAGCAAAATTGCTTGGCGCGCCTTATGAACTTCTGATTTCTATCAGAAGTGAAGGAAGATTGCCGGTAGTAAACTTTGCTGCAGGCGGAGTAGCGACTCCTGCTGATGCAGCGCTTATGATGCAGCTTGGCGCAGATGGAGTTTTTGTCGGTTCTGGAATTTTCAAATCCGATAACCCTGCTAAATTTGCCCGTTCCATTGTGGAAGCAACAACTCATTTCGATGACTATGAATTGATCGCAAGCCTATCAAAAGGCTTGGGAGCAGCTATGAAGGGAATCGAAATTTCTACACTGCTTCCGGAAAACCGTATGCAGGAACGCGGCTGGTAAAAAGGAGTTTTGTAAATGCTGAAAATTGGTGTTTTAGCTCTTCAAGGGGCTGTGAGAGAACACATTCGTTCTGTTGAAGCATCAGGTGAAGAAGGAATTGCTGTGAAAAAAGTCTCTCAGCTGAAAGAGCTTGATGGCTTAATTATCCCTGGCGGAGAAAGTACAACGATGCGCCGTTTAATTGATAAATACGAATTCATGGCTCCTCTAAAAGAGTTTGCTCAAGACGGCAGACCGATATTTGGGACATGTGCGGGATTAATCATACTGGCAAAATCAATCGTTGGACAGTCTGAAGCCCATCTGGGAGTTATGGATATTACGGTCGAAAGAAATTCTTTTGGACGCCAGCGCGAAAGCTTCGAAGCAGAACTGAATATCACTGGTGCTGCCGAGGATTTCGTTGGAGTCTTTATCCGTGCGCCTCACATTGTAGAAGCAGGGGAAAATGTTGAAGTACTTTGCAAGCACAATGGGCGTATTGTTGCTGCAAGGCAAGGGAATTTTCTTGGCTGTTCCTTCCATCCGGAATTAACGGATGATCACCGCATGACAGGACTGTTTTTAGAGATGGTGAAGGAAGCAAAGGAAAAATCCGCTGTATAAAACGGTTGAAACTGTACCAAACTTGTAGTAAATTATGTAATATCGAAACGTAAATAATGAAAGCATTGACAGGAAGCAGTAACAAGACGTTCTTTCTTTAGAGAGCCGGTGGCTGGTGGGAACCGGTGTAAGGGCCTTGTGAATCCATCCTCGAGTGAAATATTGAAACATAAGTAGATATTTCCGGTCATGGCCGTTATCATGTTAAAGCTGGAGAACTGATTGTTCTCAACTAGGGTGGCAACGCGGGTTAACTCTCGTCCCTTTCATTAGGGACGGGAGTTTTTTGTTTTTATTTGAGTTTCAATTTACGAATGCGAAATCAAAAGACAATTAAGGAGAGATGAAGCATGCTGGATATTAAACTTTTGCGTCAAAATTTCGAAGAGGTTAAAAGCAAACTGCAGCACAGAGGCGAAGATTTAACTGACTTTGAAAAATTTGAAGATCTGGATAAAAGACGCAGGGAGCTTATTCTTCAAACAGAAGAGCTAAAAAGCAAACGTAATGACGTCTCCGGCCAGATCGCCAAGATAAAAAAAGAAAAGCAGGATGCGGATCACCTGATTGCAGAAATGCGTGAAGTAGGAGACAAAATTAAAGAGCTTGATGATGTTTTGAGGGCAGTAGAAGAAAGCCTGGAAACCCTGCTCATGTCCATTCCGAATATCCCTCATGAGAGTGTACCAGTTGGGGAAACAGAGGATGATAATGTAGAGGTAAGAAAATGGGGAGAGCTTCCGCAATTTTCTTATGATGCCAAACCACACTGGGACGTAGCAGATCATCTTGGTATCCTGGACTTTGAAAGAGCAAGTAAAGTAACAGGAAGCCGTTTCGTTTTCTATAAAGGCTTAGGCGCACGCCTAGAGAGAGCACTGTTCAATTTTATGCTTGATTTGCATGTTGATGAGCATGGATATACTGAAATTATCCCGCCTTACATTGTTAACAGAGCGAGCATGACTGGTACAGGGCAGCTCCCGAAATTTGAAGAGGATGCTTTTAAAATTGCGGATGAAGATTACTTTTTAATCCCTACAGCAGAGGTTCCTGTAACCAATTTGCACCGCGATGAAATCCTTTCTGCTGACTCTCTTCCGATCAGCTATGCCGCTTTCAGTGCCTGCTTCCGTTCTGAAGCAGGATCAGCAGGCCGTGATACCCGCGGATTGATTCGCCAGCATCAATTCAATAAAGTAGAGCTTGTGAAATTTGTGAAGCCTGAAGACTCTTATGCTGAGCTTGAAAAACTTACAGGCCATGCAGAAAAAGTACTTCAGCTTCTTAAGCTTCCATACCGGGTCTTGAGCATGTGTACAGCAGATCTTGGTTTTACTGCCGCGAAAAAATATGATCTTGAAGTTTGGCTTCCAAGCTATGGCACTTACCGTGAAATCTCTTCTTGCTCTAATTTTGAGTCTTTCCAGGCGCGCCGTGCGAACATCCGGTTCCGTCCTGATGTAAAAGCGAAGCCGGAGCCTGTTCATACATTAAATGGTTCTGGACTTGCCCTTGGAAGAACTGTTGCAGCCATCCTTGAAAACTACCAGCAGGAAGATGGCAGTGTCGTCATTCCTGAAGTTTTGAGACCTTATATGGGCAACAAGGAAGTTATTATTCCGAACTAATGATAAGAAGCTCTGCCGGGAATATTTTGCCGGCAGAGTAATTTTTAAAAAAATCTTTGAAAGATGTTGACAGAGTATTTTTTATTATGATATATTAATTCTTGTCGAACGGAGGAATACCCAAGTCTGGCTGAAGGGATCGGTCTTGAAAACCGACAGGGGTGTCAAAGCCCGCGGGGGTTCGAATCCCTCTTCCTCCTCCATTATTTATTAACAATGAAGCATTAAATAAACGCGCATATAATTGAGATTGGAATCCGCTGCACAGAATTGTGGCGGATTTTTTTATCTTAAAATAAAATTTTTTTTAGCATTTTTTCTGCGCATTAAAATCCCCGTTCCTATGGACGGGGATTTTTCGGTCATATGCTGATGTCCCGTCTTTGGAAAAAGATGAACGTTAATGCCATAAAGACAGCATAATAAAGGAACAAAATGCTTAAAGAAAAAGGAATCGTTATTCCCTTCATCATGTCAGGCATTACCGCGTACTTCGTCATATCTAAATGTGGAAAAATAAGATACTTCATCCATGAATATTTGTTCATCAAGAAAGTAATGATTTGTCCTGTGGTTGATGAAAAGAATAGAACAAAGATTCCAAGACCGACAGCCAGAGCCTGACTCCGGAAAAGAGAAGAGAGCATAAAAGAAATAGAGGTCACAATTAATAGACCAGGTATATAAAGAACAAAACGATAAAAGAAAAACTGTCCAATCGCCATTTTTGAACCTGTCTCCGGAGCGTCAAACAGCACAGATGAAGCTGCGTTAAAACTGCCATTCCCGAAAAAGAGCAAACCGGTGAGATAGCTGAAGAGAAGAAGAAACAAAAGCAATGCAGCAGAATATAGGGTGATTGCAATGTACTTGGAAAGCAGGATTTTCCATCTTTGGTGGGGGCGAATCAAAAGCTGCTTGATTGTACCATCTGAAAATTCCGCAGCGACATTCCCGCTGCCGACAATAACCGTGAAAAGCGTTACAAAAGATGATATAAAGGGCACGACCGTCTCCATGTACTCCCAATTGCTTGGTGCATTATGCTGAAGGATTGTCCCCATAATAAATTTAAAAAGGGGTACACCAACCAAAAGCATCAGGGCAAGAATAATAAAATAAATCCAAGAAGATTTTTTTGAAATGATTTTGATCATTTCATTTTGAATCAGCTTCATCATACTAACGATTCCTCCTTTTCCTTTGTCAATTCGAGGAAGCGGTCTTTGAGGCTTTTCTTAACGACACTGATTTCGTATACATTGATGTTGTTCAGGACAAGTTCTTTTGTAATAAGGGGAATGTTTTCATACAGAATAGATACGTGCAGTTTATTAGACAGCATTTCTTTAGACTTTTCATTTCGCTGTCCAAGAACATCCAAGGCTTTCACCATGTCTGCCTGGTCAATTGTAAAAGCTACTTCTATTTCTCCTTCTACATCCGTTTCTTCAATTGAAGAAATATGGGTGAGGACGCCTTTTTCCATAATGCCGAAGCGGTCACACATAAGCTGCATTTCTGAAAGCAAGTGAGAAGACACAAGAACAGAGGTGCCTGATTGAGAAAGCTCTTTCAAGTAGTTCCTGAATTCCCTCATCCCCTGAGGATCAAGGCCGTTTGTCGGTTCATCGAGGATTAATAGGGATGGTTCATGAAGAAGGGCCTGTGCTACCCCAAGTCTTTGCCTCATTCCTAGAGAATACGTTTTGACCTTATTATGTATCGCTTTTTCGAGCTTCACTAGTTTAACAACTTCTTCAATCCGCTCTTCTGTTATGTTTTTCAGAGACATTCTTGCATAGTGTTTTAAATTCTTATACCCGCTCATGTATTTGTAGAATTCAGGATTTTCTACAATGGCTCCAATTTGGTTCATAGACTCCTTGTAGGATTCATCCAGATCGAACGACTGAATCATGACTTTGCCTTCTGTTCTTTTAATGAGTCCTACAATTATTCTAATAATTGTGGTTTTTCCTGCGCCATTAGGTCCGAGAAGCCCGAAAATTTCTCCTGGCTGAATTTCAAAGCTGACATCTTTAACGATTTCTTTGCTGCCGATCCGCTTTGTCAGATGCTGTACTATCAGAGTGGGTGCTTGCAACGATTTATCCTCCTCTGTCATTTTCATTTTTGGAAGTTTCCCCCATAAAAAAACCTACCATAGATTATGGCAGGTTTGAACCTTTATTTTTTATATTGTCTAGATTGATTAATGAATTTACCTATCTTTTCCAGAATATCATCCATTGAACCATGTTCTAAAATATCGTAATCATTTATATTCAAGCGCATCACAGGGCATGTATTAAAATGATTAATCCATGATTCATAGCGGGCATGCATTTCTTCCCAATAGGAGACAGGTGTTTGCTGTTCCATCAGACGGCCTCTTTTTTGAATCCGTTCAAGGATGACATCAAGGCTTCCTTCAAGATAGATCAATAAATCAGGATGCGGGAAATAAGGCGTCATGACCATTGCTTCAAAAAGGTTTGTATACGTCTCATAATCTACCGCTGTCATTGTTCCTTTTTCATAATGCATCTTTGCAAAGATTCCTGTGTCTTCATAAATCGACCTGTCTTGGATAAAGCCGCCTCCGTATTCAAAAATCCTTTTTTGTTCCTTAAAGCGTTCAGCGAGAAAGTAAACTTGAAGGTGAAAGCTCCATCGTTCAAAGTCCGAGTAAAAGCTGCCGAGGTACGGGTTTGTATCAACTTTTTCAAAGGAAGTGCGAAAGTTCAGTGCTTCAGCAAGCGCATTCGTCATGGTCGATTTACCGACACCTACTGTTCCGGCTATCGTAATGACAGCATCCTTTGGAATATTGTATTTATCACGGGCATTCATTTAATTAACTCCTTTAGTTAAATGTGACTCAAGCATGCTTAGAATATCGTTCAAGTCCTCCGGGCGACGGACAAAATCGAGCTTGTCCCCATCAAGGCGAAGAATTTGCGTTTCTGGATGCGTTTTTTCTAATTGTTCCATTGCAATATCATAATCCTCTGAAAGCTGCTTGAGATAGCTGGGCTCAATATTTTTCTCAATATCTCTGCCCCTCATAGCAATTCGGCTTAAGAGGGTTTCGAGGCTTGCATGCAAGTAAATGATAAAGTTTGGCCGCGGCATATCAGAAGTAAGAATGTTATATATCTGAATGTACTTCTCGTACTGAGTATCCTTCAATGTTCGTTTTGCAAAAATTAAATTTTTAAAAATGTGATAATCGGCAACAACCGGACGTTTTTGGCTCAAATAATGATTATTGATGTCTTCAAGCTGCTTGTAGCGGTTGCAGAGAAAAAACATCTCCGTTTGGAAGCTCCATTCTTCAATGTCTTCATAAAATTTTCCCAAAAAGGGATTTTCATCAACGATTTCCTTTAACAGCTGATATTGATAGTGTTCAGAAATGGCTTTAGCCAGAGAAGTTTTGCCCACACCAATAGGACCTTCGACTGTAATGAAAGGTGTTGTTTTCATGGCTGATCCTCCTTTAACGCGAAAAACACCGTACGTTTTAAACAGACAAGGCTTATTTTACCATAGTGTTTTCCATAACGGCGCATATGTTTATGTAAAATTTTATACCTATATTGTTAATATTGTTCTTTATCGGCTAGAAAATAGAGTATAGGCAGAGGGAAGTTCCAGAAGCCATGGAAAAAAAGAAAAAGGCCCCTACGACTGGGCCGTTTTCTTTTCCACTGTAAAATTATCTGTAATTAGAAGCCAATTTTGAGGGAAAGGAAGACCAAGCTTCCAATAGCTTATTCCTCTAAGTTTTAGTTCTTTAATCAGATTGAATTTTGCTTGGATGGACCGAGCATCCTCAAACCATACTTCATGCTCTTTGCCATTTTCATCTTTATATTGAAAGTAAGGGGCCTGATCTTTTTCACTGTATTGAATAGGGACATTATATTTTCCGGCAAGCAGGATTGCCTGCTGGGGACTGATGGCCTTTGCAAATTCACCGCCTGGCTTGTATGGCAGTGTCCAGTCGTAACCGTATAAATTCTGACCCATCATAATTTTACTGGAAGGCATTTCGGTAAGGGCATAATCCAGAACTTGTTTAACCTGATTAATAGGAGAAACAGCCATAGGAGGTCCGCCGCTGTAGCCCCATTCGTAAGTCATCAGAACAACAAAGTCGACAATTTCCCCTATTGCTTTGTAATCATGGGCTTCATACCATTTCCCTTTTTGATTTGCTTTTATTTTGGGTGCAAGAGCAGCTGAAATGAGCCAGCCTTCTTTTTTAAAACGGTCCTTCGCTCTTCGTAAAAATCGAATATAAGCCTTTCGGTCAACAGGACGTAAATATTCCATATCAAAATGGATATCCCTAAAACCATACTTCCTTGCTGTTAGCACAATATTATCTAACACCTTATCCTGAATGGCCTGCTCGTTCAAAATGACCCTGCCAATTTCATCGCTGAAGCCAGCATCAGACAGATTCGTTACGATCATCATAAGTGTTACGTTATTGCGGTCAGCAATTTCTTTAAAGCGGCCTAGCGGGGGTTCTTTTAATGTGCCGTCAGCTTTCATTCGAAAGCTAAAAGGACCGAGATAGGTCAAATAAGGAGCGGCTTCGCTTGCCTTATCTTCTAAGGATTGACTGACGGTATCTCCCGACGGTTCAATATAAGCATTTATTTCTGCGCTTCGTTTCGGCCCCTCAGGAATGTATAGCCGTTCTCCGATCTGCAGGGGCTTAGAAATGGTAAGTCCGTTTATTTTAGCGAGAGTTTCTGGATCGGTGCCAAATTTAGCCCCTATGCTCCAAAAGCTGTCTCCTTGCTTCACGATATAAAATTGTCCTTTAATCGGAATCACAATGGTTTGGCCTATAACAAGCTTATCTGGATTCGGAAGATCATTTGCCTTTACGATGTCGCTTGCAGTTGAACCGTACATTCCGGCAATTTCATTCAGGGTCTGCCCTTCCGAAACAACATGAATCTGCATGGCTGCCCTCCTTGCAAAATTTAATATTAAGGCTCTTTTTTGTTTTTTTATCAAAAAAATGAATTCAGAACAAAAATCTATTTTAAAAATTTCAAGAAAAGGTGCCGTGAAGATAGTGTATATGCGTTTTTTTAAATCCAATCCATACAAATACCAATCACTTTGCTTAACAGCCAATAATAAAAAATATGAGTAGGGGTATTTAAATATGTTTTTTTCGAATGCTGTATTCTGAATGATTTTGACTCTTTTCTTTCTTTCCGATAAAGTAAGGTCTAGAAAAGTACGTTCGCAAGGAGTCCGAACGCATGAAAAACGACGAATATTATATGATGCTTGCATTAGAAGAAGCGAAAGAAGCGGAAGCAAGAGGAGAAGTCCCGATCGGGGCGGTTCTTGTTTATAATGATGAAGTAGTGGCAAAGGGTTTTAATTTAAGGGAAACGGAGCAGCGTTCTGTTGCTCACGCTGAGATTCTGGCTATCGATGAAGCATGCCGGAAGCTTGGCACCTGGCGCTTGGAAGACACGACGCTTTATGTAACGCTTGAGCCATGTCCCATGTGTTCTGGAGCCATTGTCCTTTCCAGGATAAAGCGGCTTGTATACGGCGCGCCAGACCCAAAAGGCGGCTGTGCGGGAACATTGATGAATCTGCTTCAGGAAGACCGGTTTAACCACCAGGTTGAAGTCACGGCTGGTATTCTGCAGTCAGAATGCGGCAGCTTGCTAACAGGGTTTTTCCGTTCTTTAAGGCAGAAGAAAAGGGAAAATCGCAGCTTGAAATAATTTACAGTTGGGTTGAATTGATTTTTGGGCCAAAAGAGTATATACTTGAAAATGCGTCGGATATGACGCCTAATATTGGTATCAATTTTGCCGTGCTAAGCGGGGAGGTAGCGGTGCCCTGTACTCGCAATCCGCTCCAGCGAGGCCGAATTCCTTCCCTAGGTTAAGTATGCTGTAGGGTCTGCCTTTAGTAAGTGGCGTTGACGTCCGGGTCCTGCGCAATGAGAATCCATGAACCATGTCAGGTCCGGAAGGAAGCAGCATTAAGTGGAACCTCTCATGTGCCGCGGGGTTGCCTGGACTGAGCTAACTGCTAGAGTAACGCCTATGGCTGCTAATCGAAGGAAGGTGCACGGCAGTTATTACATAAGATATAACTCACTCAATTTTTGAGTGGGTTTTTTCTTTAGAAGGCTCTTTTCTTAAACTTTGTTGTTATATCATCCCTTTTTCTTGACTTCCATTCAGACTGAATTTTTAAGAAAAGATGCCCCTAAGCTAATTTTCATGCGTTTTAAAGAACTCATACGAATAGCAAACAATTTTTGCGAAAACAGTCCTTTAGGAAGATAAGAAATTCTAAAAGCTTGTAGATACGTTAAATGCAAACATGTGCTTCTGCTTTTTTAGGAACTTTTTGATATTGGAAGTTTGGCTAAGTTATAATATAGAGAGAATGAATTTGGAAGGAGGGGCGTTTTTTTGAGCTATCAGGCATTATACCGTGTTTGGAGGCCTCAGGCATTTCGTGATGTTGTTGGCCAGGAGCATATTACACGCACTTTGCAGAATGCCCTGCTTCAGGACAAATTTTCGCACGCCTACTTATTTTCTGGCCCAAGAGGAACAGGTAAAACAAGTGCTGCAAAAATATTTGCAAAAGCTGTGAACTGCGAGAAGGCTCCAGCAGCTGAGCCATGTAATGAATGCCCATCATGTCTTGGCATTATGGACGGCTCCATTTCAGATGTACTGGAAATCGACGCCGCTTCAAATAATGGTGTTGATGAGATCAGGGATATTCGGGATAAAGTGAAATTTGCCCCTTCTGCTGTTAAATATAAAGTTTATATTGTTGATGAAGTCCATATGCTTTCAATGGGGGCATTTAATGCCCTGCTTAAAACGCTGGAAGAACCTCCAAAGCACGTGATTTTTATCCTTGCTACAACAGAGCCCCATAAAATTCCGCTTACCATTATTTCCCGCTGTCAGCGTTTTGATTTTAAGCGAATCACTAGCCAGGCTATAGTCGGGCGAATGAAAGAAATAATGGATAATCAGGATACATTGGCAGATGATGCTGCACTGAGTGTTATTGCGAGTGCGGCAGACGGAGGAATGAGGGATGCCCTGAGCCTCCTTGACCAGGCCATTTCTTTCAGTGATGAAAAAGTGGAGCTTGATGACGCCTTATTAATCACCGGGTCTGTTTCCCAAAGGACACTTGGTGAATTGGCACGGTCCATTCTTGATCAAGATGCCGCATCAGCTCTCCAATTGCTTGCAGATCTAATGGACCAGGGAAAGGATTCAGCGAGATTTATCGAAGACTTCATCTATTATTTCCGTGATATGCTTCTTTATAAAAATGCCCCGGAGCTTGAGAAAGTCCTTGAAAGAGTTGCTGTTGATGAGACATTTATCGAGCTTTCTAAAATGGCAGATGAGAATCGGATTTATGAAATGATTGATATCCTGAATAAAAGCCAGCAGGAAATGAAATGGACGAACCATCCAAGAATTTTCCTTGAAGTGGCGATCGTCAAACTCGCCCAGCAGCAATCGAAAGCTCCTCAAGCTGAGCCGGCTGACTATCAGGAGCTGACGGAAAAAGTAAAGAGACTTGAGCAGGAGCTTCTCCAGCTTAAGAAATCCGGTATTCAAACTTCTCCAAGCAGCACAGCTGCTGCTGAACAGCCTAAACAGCAAAAGTCTGTCAGAAGCAATTTCAAAGCGCCTGTTGGCCGGATAAAGGAAATTCTGAAGGATGCAACAAGGAAAGATCTCGACCATCTTAAAAATCAGTGGAGCAAGCTGCTTGAATATTTGAAGCAGCAAAACAAAGTATCCCATGCAGCGCTTCTAAATGACAGCGAGCCTGTGGCAGCTTCAGAAACAGCCTTTGTCCTCAAGTTTAAATACGAGATCCATTGTAAAATGGTTGCAGAGAACAATAATCAGGTACGAAGCAACATGGAAGGAATCCTGCAAAATTTACTGGGTAAAACGGTTGAAATGGTTGGCGTACCAGAACAGGATTGGGTTAAAATAAGAGAGGAATTCATCCAGGAGCAACGCGAGGATGATCAAGACGAGCTGGAAGAAGAAGACCCTATTATTGCAGAAGCAAAGAAACTGGTTGGAAGCGAGCTCATTGAAATAAAAGACTAATATATTGGAGGAGATTTGTATGATGCGTGGCGGTGGCGGAATGGGCAATATGCAAAAAATGATGAAGCAAATGCAGAAAATGCAAAAAGATATGCAAAAAGCCCAAGAGGAGCTAGCTGAAAAAACAGTTGAAGGAAGCGCTGGCGGCGGAATGGTAACAGTCGTTGTAAATGGCCAAAAGCAAATCATTGACGTTATTATAAAAGAAGAAGTCGTTGATCCGGAAGATATCGATATGCTGCAGGATCTTGTTCTTGCTGCGACAAACGAAGCCCTGAAGAAAATGGAAGATATGACATCAGAAACGATGGGCCAATTTACTAAAGGAATGAACTTGCCTGGTCTGTTCTAGGAGGATATTTCATGCACTACCCTGAACCAATTTCAAAGCTGATTGACAGCTTTATGAAACTGCCGGGGATCGGTCCTAAAACGGCCGGCCGCCTGGCTTTTTTTGTACTGAGCATGAAGGAAGATGTTGTGCTTGATTTTGCAAAGGCGCTTGTCAATGCCAAGAGGAATCTCACATATTGCTCTGTCTGCGGCCACATTACGGATCAGGATCCTTGTTATATATGCCAGGATCCACGCAGAGACAAAAGTGTTATTTGTGTTCTGCAGGATCCAAAAGATGTGATCGCTTTAGAGAAAATGAAAGAATTCAACGGACTTTACCATGTTCTTCATGGTGCCATCTCTCCAATGGAAGGGATCGGACCGGAGGATATCAATATACCTGAGCTGCTTAAACGATTGCAGGATGACACGGTACAGGAAGTCATTCTCGCTACTAATCCAAATATTGAAGGAGAAGCAACGGCTATGTATATTTCAAGACTTCTAAAGCCCACTGGTATCAAGGTTACAAGAATTGCTCACGGGCTGCCAGTTGGGGGAGATCTTGAGTATGCAGATGAAGTGACTCTCTCAAAAGCCCTGGAAGGACGCAGAGAATTATAAGGGCTCTTTTCTTAAACATTTATTATTGCTTTCTCATCGGAATTAGATGATTACGGACAAATATACAGCTGTGAATAGTAAGGAAAGATGCCGCGAAGCTAAGTTCAATGCATGTTCTATGAGCTTACGAATAGCAGCAATCTGTGCGAAAGCAGCCATTTTAAAAAAAGGGGGAATACATCATGTTATTTCGGCGCAAAGGCTGGCTGAAGCAGGAGTTTAACCAGATGCTGATGGAAGATTTGATTAAAAACAAAAATGAATGGAATCGCCAAAAGCAGCTGATTGATAAAAGCTTAGAGCCATCCCCTGAAGTTTTATATGAATTAAAGGTAGCAGAGGCCAAGTACTTCTTTCTGCTGAAAGAGGCCAAGCATCGCCAAGTCAAATTCGGGAAGTGATCTTTCTATTGAATCGGCCAGAATCATGAAATAAACAGAATCAAAGGGCTCTATTCTTCGCTGCAAAAAGAATAAATAGGGCCCTTAGCAATTCTGGCCGTTCTACTTTTTCTTTCGCTTCATAAGCTTGTACTAAGGGGTTATTTTCGCAAAGATTCTTGTTATTCGTACAAGATATAATCACGCTTTTTGATTCGCTTTGTGGCATCTTTTCTTAATGGTTCTACCATATTGATTGGTCTGTTTATGAAAAAGATCTGAAAGCCACAACGGTTAGAAAAGAGCCTACTAAGATGAATGAAAGCGAGTGAGGAAATGGAACCGATGATTGTCATTTCCATTATAGGCGGAGCTATTGTGCTTCTGCTTTTGATTGGTGCAAAAGTGAAGCCTGTGAACTGGATCGGAAAATTGCTGGTGAAAGTCGTGATCGGTGCTTTTTGTTTATTCTTATTAAATGCAGCAGGAGCAAGCCTGGGAGTGCACATCCCTATTAATCTGACAACCTCAGCTATTTCAGGTATTCTTGGCATACCGGGAATTGCTGCATTACTAGTTATTAAAAATGTCATTTTGGCCTGAAGAGGATTTTCTTAAAACGTAGTGCTTCATCGAGTGTCTCCTTTAAAACTGATATCTTCCTAATTGAAGATTTTCACTAGCCAAAAAATAGTTCAGTAGAAGAGAAAAGATAAAAACAAATGGCCTGCCATTTGCTTTTTATCTTTTTGTTGACACTATTTGAACAGGGTGGTATATTAATATTCGTCGCTGTTACATAAGAGAAACAAGTCATCACAAAAGATGAAAAAACTTGTTGACATGTTGTGAGAGAGATGGTAAAATAATAAAGTCGCTTCTGAGGCGATTAACTAAAAAAGTTCTTTGAAAACTAAACAGAACGAAATGCCAACGTTAATTCAAGTTTTATTTTTAAGAGCTAATCAAACACTTTATTGGAGAGTTTGATCCTGGCTCAGGACGAACGCTGGCGGCGTGCCTAATACAT
>NZ_JBMKNV010000024.1:0-21399 GCF_049220665.1 Chryseobacillus diguaensis | reverse complement strand
CTTGGGAATCTGGAAAAATGGCATAAAAGTATCCAAGGAAGAGGTCTGTAAAGCATTAAATTACTTAAAAATGAACAAAAAGGCATACGGATAGAGACATCCGAATGCCTTTTGTCTACAAACTGAATACATGTATAATATGTATTCCCTTTATTATTTAACTTCAGTTTCAATGATTCCAACCTTAAACTTTAAAACGTTTCAAAAACTACCTCTCCAATTCGCGTAATATCATAATCCCCTAGTGAATGGGCCATTGGTCCTCACCTCCTATTGTTGTTGGCTTTCTCTTAATTGTTGTGTTTGACAGAAACAGCCCGGCAGGCCAATGGATTGAATGGACCGAATAATCCTAACTCATGCTGCAATTTATTATAAAGACCCAGATGGTAATTCTCTTGAATGAATGGCACCTTTAAGATTGGAATTTGAGGAAGACTTTATTATGATGTTCCTGGAGGATTGAGAAAAATGAAAAAACAGTTAATTCTTCATCGGATAATAGGTTGGTTTCTATAATAAGCGGAGACGCATTTTTCTTATTGAAGTAACAGGGTAGAATTGTTATCAAGAATATCTTGTATAATAAAATAAACTTGTACATATTGGGGGATTTTGTTATGAAGAGAATTGCAATAGATATGGATGAAGTAATTGCTGATTTTATTCCCAAACATATAGCACTTTTCAATCGGGAGTACAACGAGAATATTACAGTTGAAGACTTAAAAGGAAAAAAACTTAGAGAGTTACGCCCTAAGTTGAAAGAAGAAATTATGAATTATTTAACCGAACCTGCTTTCTTTAGGGATTTAGCAGTAATAAAGGATAGTCAAGAAGTAATAAAGGAATTAAGCGAACACTATGAAATTTTCATTACTACGGCTGCAATGGAGTATCCAACATCCTTTACAGCAAAGTATGAATGGTTAAAAGAACATTTTAGCTTCTTGAATGATATGAACTTTGTTTTTTGTGGTGATAAGAGTATTATTCATGCAGACTATCTTATTGACGATAACATAAGACATTTTAAACGGTTTTCTGGTCAAGGAATCTTGTTTACATCTCCACATAATATGAATGAAACAGGCTATGTTAGAGTCAACAACTGGCAAGAGGCAAGGAATTATTTTCTCAAATAACGAAAAGTTCTTATTTAAAAAACAGGTGCGTTTCTACAATTAGTAGAGACGCATTTTTCTTATTGAAGCAGCAGGGCATGTAATTTTCTATAAATGCTCAGGAAATGATCAAGCTGAATAACCAGATTTGGTTATTAACTCACCGATTTAAGCATCCTCATGTCTGTCCGGGTGATCTCAGATACCATTGTATTTGAATACTGCCCATTTCTCCTTCCGCAATCCGTTTATCAGTTCCCGTCCTATATTCAAGTGTTCCTGTATCAGTTCTTTTGGAGTGAGCGCCATCCACTGTTTCAATAACACGTCGGCAAAGCGATTATTCTTGAACATTTCCAAAAACCATAGGCTTTGGCGGCCTGTTTTTTTGAAGTAATGTCCCATGGCAAACGGTACATATCCTACATCACCGGCCCGGTAATAAGCGGAAAGCAGCCTATTGGCTGCTTTTTAATTGTGATTTTTCCATTTGCCAGGCTGCTTGGGTCATCTTCCCGCAGCTGGTTTACGTTCTGTTGTTCGCTTTCCTTTTATGACACTGTTTCTGAGATTTGTAATAGGGCAAATGCCTCAAAATTCCTTGACTTGTTAGAAACATACTTACTTGCTAATGAACTAAAAAACAAAGGGACACAAATTAAAATATTCTGAATACATTAATTGTAAGCGCTTACTTAACCTTTTGCAATTGGTTATTGGGCAGCATTTATTAAAAAAGCAATAAGAGAGGTCGGAAATATTGGGAATGATAAATTACTCAGGTCATGATTGGATAAAAGATGAATTCCAGGCGGAATTCCCTTTTTCTTTTCCTGCACCCTAAAAAAGGGGGAACTGAAAGGATGAAAGCAATTCGGACAAATAAAGGGTGGAAACGTGCGAAATACGGTAATTTAGCCTGCTTTAAAATGCTGACAGACAGTCTTGAGCCAAAGGTTCTAAAAGAGATGCATGAAATATGAAAAAGCTTGTTCGATTTTTACTGTTTTCAATACTCTTGCTTCTTTCCTTCAACACCAAAGCCTCTGCTGAGAGTCTAAGCCTTCAGGACAATTCGATCACTCATGCAGGTCATAATTGGATGACAAAAGATAGCAAAGGTGGACGCCTAGCCCAAGGTCCAAGGCTTCAGGACAATTTGATAACTTGGGCAGGTCATGATTGGATTATTAAAGATAGCAAGGGTGGACGCTTAGCCCCAGGCAACAATGTTTGGAATCCGAAAAATGTTTACATTGATTCTAACGGAAATTTGAGATTAAAAGTTGACTATAATTCAGCACTAGGGGTTTGGGAATGTGCCCAACTTTCTATGAATAAATCCTTAGGCTATGGGACATATCGTTTCTATGTCTACGGTGCCTTAGATGCACTTGACCCGAATGTCGTTTTAGGGCTGTATCAGTATGACCAAAACTCACCTGACGCTGCTGCTGCTAATTATCGTGAGATTGATATTGAGTTCAGTATGTGGGGTCATGATCCTGTAGTATATCCTAACTATGTTAATAGTCAGTACGTCATACAGCCCTATAACACACCGGGGCAGCAATTCAGGTTTGACACTGTTCTTAGCAACGGTCAATCAAGCACACATGAATACAAGTGGACTCCTGAGGGAATACATTTTAAATCAAGTTACGGCTTTTACGCTGATCCCCCGCCTTCTTATATTTATCAAGAATGGGATTATACAGGGAATAATGTTCCTACTGACGGACTGGAAACGATCAGAATGAATTTGTGGCTTTACAATGCGGATAAACCTATGTACGGAAAAAAACAAGAGATCATTATAACTGGCTTTGAATATATTCCTCTATAAAATGGCGTGCTGGTTCATTCCAGCACTCTTTTTTTAGATCCTTCCTTTCCAAAATTTAGAAGACAATTCGGCCATTCATCTATGGAAACCGTCATGAAATGAAGAGTTATATTCCAAATTCAAATGAAAAAATTCATCTATAAACGAAGACATTTTTTCGCTATTTAAACAACTGTCGCAAAATAATCAAACAGCGCTTCTTCTTGGGTTTAGTTTTTACGTCAATCGATACCGTCATAACAACAGTTCCTTTTCATTTACGAAAATAGAAAACTTTTTGATACAAATGGTTTTAAAACACAACTCGAAACCAGATTAAATATGAGGGCCGATCATGCTATTGAAAGGATTTTATTTTTTGGTCCTTCGATATTCTTATTATTTTTTTACCCTATAGGCTTGTTTCTATGCATATGAGACAAGGAAATATTTCAAGTAGCCATGAAACGGTAGGAGTATCTGTAGTTAACTATAATATGCAAAGACAACACGTCGCTGCCTTCTTTCAAAAATCCTTTAGTTTGTCATACGTATTACACGATTTTTAATCGAGGAATTGACTTATTATTATGGAGCGCTCAGGATATGCGCCATCTTATAGTTCAGACTCTTTCAATAAAATGCCAATAGAAAGGCAGGTAAAGCCAAGTAAAGCTCCCCCAATAATATCTGTCGTATAATGCTCCTTGAGATAAACGCGGCTCCACCCAACTAAGCCAAGGAAAATAAGGTAGAAAAATAGAAATGAATTAGTCATTTTTAGCCTGCGTTCAGGGCCCATAGAATTCAATAAGAGATAAAGGATAAAACCGTAAAAGACAGCGGCATTTACCATATGTCCACTTGGAAATGAAGCACCATTTCCTGCAATAGGCCTGTTCCGCCCCACCCAATTTTTGGTTATGATGTCCATTACTCTTGATCCCAAATAGTTTCCTAGAAAAATCAAGGCTGTCCATCCCTTTTTTATTAGAACCAGTACTATGGAGATAAACAATACCAATACAAGGCAAAAATAGAACTCCGACAGATGAGACATGATTTTGGCAATTGGGGTAAGCCGCTCACTTATTCCTGAATAAATCATTTGATTCATTTTTTTATCAAAAGCAAGAAGCCAGGGATTCTTATATTTAATGGCCCATCCCAGCAGAAAAAATAAAAAAAAGCAGGCCATGCAAAAGGCAGCGAGTTTTTTGGCCGTCATTGTTCTCTTTATGATCATCACTCCTGAACAGAAGGGTTTCATATTAAAAAAGTGAAGTCTTGTCCTGCTATCTCATTTATATTTTTATCGTAACCGGGATATGAACATTCTTTTGGTGTTTTTTGCTGCCTATTACCACCCGATTCTTTTCAAAATGCGTTTTAGCAAAGATTGTTGTTATTCGTACGAGCCTAATTCCCGTTTAAAGACTGGCTTCGTGGCATCTTTTCTTAAAATTTTTGCTGAAATGAGGGTTTTAGTACTTAAATTAAAAGTTTAAGAAAAGAGCCTTTCAAAAAGATCTTCTTTAAAAAAGATACGAAAAAAGCTACCTTTAAAGGTAACTTTTTTAGCTTATACTTAATATTTCATTAAAATTGAAAGCAGCCATAAAACCTTGCTTAATTCTTTTTTAGGAAGCTCAACTATCCTTGAAGCTCTAGTCTATGTGTTTTTTGTAAAACCTGCATCACTAAATTCTTTGACGCCCTTATTTATAGGTATGACAAATCGTTGTCTTCTGATTTCCTCTGACGATCGTTTTGACAATTTTCACATATATGAAGAAATCTCATCTGGATTAATTCATTTTCTTTGCTTTCCAGTTCTTCTGCACTTCCGCAAACTTCACAAATTTTCATCAAATTCTTCCTTTCTAACGCATTGTAGTAATAACAATTTGATCTTCCAATTATTTGATTTTAAAACCTGCTTCTGTAATGGCTTGGTGAAAATCGATGTCATTGGCAGCATTTTCATCATAAGTAAATGTTGCTTCACTGCTGTTTAAGCTCACCTCGGCCCTCCGTATCCCCCATACAGCATGCAAAGCTTGAGCGACTTTATCAGCATCGTTTTGCGTTTGCAAGCCTTCCACCTTAATAACTCCTGATTTCACGATAAAATCCTCCTTCCTTATTCTGCCTTTTCCTGATCTTTTTGAAAGGCTTCTCCCATCCCTTTTAGAAATTCAGCCATCATGCCCATGGATGCCTGCGCTTCAGGAGACCGCATTATTTTCCCTAGTTTCCATAAGCTTTGTTTTTCCCCTTTTTTAATACTTTCGGTTGATCGGTCAAGGCCGGTACTGACCCCGTTTAAAATTGTTTGTATTTGTTCTGGATTTACAGAGCTTAAAAAATTTAATGCCTTCATGCCGTTTTTAATTGTGTTGTACATGGCTGGCTGATTCAGCTGCCCGATAGCAATTACTCCTACATCTGTCCGTTTCTCCAGTAATCCATTGATGGTGTCCAAAGCGCCCATCTCGTTCAGAATTTTTACGATGTCCAGAGTTTTGATAATGGCTTCATGGTTATCGGTAAGCGCCTTAATAAGTTCCCCAAAGGCTCTAGTCTGTTCTTCTTCCTGTGTTGGAACATGTTTATTAATTTGCCTGATTGCTTTGGCCATATTCATCCCCCTCTGCTTGGAATAGATTCTGGATTGGCGTGAAATCGTCGCGGATCCACTTATCTTCAATCCTGACGCTTATTTGAGGTATTCTGTTTCCGAAACGATGGTTTACTCTCGGTAATGGAGGCTCTCCCTCTGTTTCTAGGATTTCCATTTCTACGTCCATTTCCTTGTAATTCGGCGTATGTGTAATGAGATCATGGTAGCTGCTAGTCAGCCGGTTGACCGCTTCATTTTCGTCGGCTGTGTTCATTGTCAGGTATAATTCTTTTCCTTTTACCCGATCCGTCACAATGGCTCTTACCTTCACCTGTCCGTATGGAGAAGTTAAACGCACTAGCGTACCATCCTGAATACCGCGTTCTTTAGACAACTCATGCGAAACCTCAAGCCAAGGATGGGGCACTTTGTGTGTAAGACCTTCTGATTTATACGTCATATTCCCTTCATGGAAGTGCTCAAGTAAACGGCCATTATTCAAATGCAAATCATATTCCCCGCCTGCTTTATAAGGCGGTGTAAAATCAACAGAAACGAGCTTGGCCTTGCCATCCGGAAAACCAAATGTTTCTGTATACAAAAGCGGCGTGTCTTTGCCGTCTGGAGCAACAGGCCATACTAGGCTTTTCCAATGTTCCAGCCGCTCATAACTGACTCCGGCAAAGACAGGAGCAAGACTCGCGGCTTCGTCCATAATGTCACCAGGGTGTTGATAATTCCATTTTGCTCCTAACCGGTTGGCTACTTCCTGAAAAATAAGCCAATCTGGTTTTGATTCTCCTATCGGTTCAAATACTTGATAGAACCGCTGAATACGACGCTCCGTATTGGTAAAAGTTCCTTCTTTTTCAAGGCTTGGAGCAGCAGGCAATACGACGTCTGCGTATTGGGCAGTTCTGCTGAAGAAGATATCCTGCACGACAAAAAATTCAAGCTTTTCAAATGATGCTTCTACAAAATTCGAATTGGCATCTACAATGGCCATGTCTTCACCAAAAAGGTACATGGCTTTTAATTTTCCTTTATCAATGGCTTCGACCATTTGATGATTGTCATATCCAGGATCCTTCGGTAATGAAACACCCCATGCCTTTTCATAACGCTCTCTTACCTTTTGATCCTGAACAGGCTCATAGCCAGGAAACCATGCCGGCATAGTTCCAAAATCACAGGCGCCTTGCACATTATTATGCCCTCTTAACGGGTAAGCCCCTGTTCCTGGTCGCCCGTAATTCCCTGTAATTAAAAGCAGATTTGAGATGGCTGTACTGGCATCGGTAGCTCCCATATGCTGGGTAATGCCCATCGCCCATAAAGCACAAACAGATTTTGCCTCATGAATCATTGTGGCAAGCTTAATTAATTCTTCCTGGCTCAACCCTGTTGTCTCTTCTGCGTAGCTTAACGTGAATTTCTGAAGCGATTTTACAAAGTCGTCCATTCCGTTTACTCGATTTTTCAAGAATTCTTTATCTTCCCAGCCTTGATCCAGAATGTATTTTGTTACGGCTGATAGCCAGATAAGGTCGGAGCTTGGTTTAGGATGCAGGTAAAAATCTGCCCGCTGCGCCAGCTCATTCTCCCTCAAGTCCACTACAATCAGTTTTTGTCCGTGCAGTTTATGGGCCCGTTTAATTCGGGTGGCCAAAACAGGATGGGATTCGGCCGCATTGGCGCCGATCACAATAGTCAAATCAGCTTGCTCAATATCATGGATTGTTCCTGAATCCCCGCCAATCCCTACAGTTCTTAAAAGTCCGGCAGTTGCCGGCGATTGGCAGTAACGCGAACAGTTATCCACATTATTCGTCCCCATTACGGCACGTGCCAGTTTTTGAAACAGGAAATTTTCTTCATTAGTACATTTTGATGAAGCGATATATCCGATGGAATCAGGACCGTGCTTTTCTTTAATTTCTGTAAGCTTCGAGGCAATCAAATGGAGAGCTTCATCCCAGCTTGCTTCGACAAACTCATCGCCTTTGCGGATCAATGGTTTTGTCAGACGTTCGTCGCTGTTGACAAAATCCCAGCCCCATTTTCCTTTAACACAAGTGGAAATACCATTAACAGGGGCTTCAACTTGGGGCTCTACTTTTAAAATTTCACGATCTTTTGTCCAAATCTCAAAGCTGCAGCCTACTCCGCAATAGGTACAAACCGTCTTCGTCCGTTTTATACGCGCCTTTCTCATTGCAGCTTCTACTTCAGAAATGGCAAAGATTCCTTTGTAGCCTGGCTCCACTTCTTTTGTTAGGTCAATCATCGGCTCCAAAAGATTGGCAGGAATGCCTGTTAAATAACCGGCTTCTCCAAGCATCGATTTTTCCATCAATGCGTTACAAGGACAGACTGTTACACAATGTCCGCAAGAAACGCACGAGGACTCATCAATTGGCACATCATTATCCCATATAACCCGAGGCGCATTGCGGCTCCAGTCAATTGTCAAAGTTTCATTAACCTGTAAATCCTGGCAGGCCTCTACACATCTTCCGCACAAAATACACTGATCGGGCTCATACCTGTAAAAAGGATGCGAATTATCCGGAGCATATGGTTTTGCTTCAAACTTATATTTCTGATGGTCAATCTCTAGGTGTTCTGCTGTATTATGGACAACACAATTCCCATTGTTGTTATCACAAACCGTGCAGTAAAGCTCATGATTTTTCAAAATTCGCGACATTGCTTCGTATTGAGCATCTTTTACTGGTTTTGATTCGGTATCTACCTTCATACCTGGTTCAGCTTTAGTGGAACATGCCCGAACCATCTTCCCTCCTGCGTTTACGAAGCAAGTATCACATGATTGGATTGTTCCAAGATTCGGATGATAACAAATGCTAGGAATATAAAAATCCTGGGACTGGGCAACTTCTAAAATGGTTTGCCCTTGCTTGGCAGTATACTCTTTTCCATTAATATGTATCGAAAATGCTGAGTCTGTCATTATCATTCCACCTGACTTTCAGATATTTCCTTTGGAAAATACACCCAATTTATATCACTTTTAGCTTGCCCAATAAAGAAAAGAAATAAAATACGAAATGCTGTCCGTCCTGATATAGAAGGAGAGCTGGTCTTATTAACGTCTGATTATTAATGCCTTCTTTATTACCTCTGTTTCAGTCTTTAATGAATTGTTCCTCTTTCTTGGAAATAGAAAATTGGAAATCAAAAAATTGATTTTTCCGTATGTGAATAACGGAATATGGTTATTCTTCTTTTAGGAAATGATTAATTTTTACGCAAAAAAAAAAGGAAGAAAGAAGGATTATGCAATGGAAAAGGAAAAATTATTTCAACGCATACAAACGATGATTATTTCCTCATCAAAGAAACCAAAACAAATGGCTGTTTCAACAGTAAAAGTGGCTGATATTTTTGGTGTTACACCTTCTGAAATTGAACAGGGATTACAGGAGCTTGTTGATGAGGGCAGGCTGCGTAAAAGGAAAATGACAGAACCTCCAAATAGTGATATTTATTTATTGCCCTAGTTTGATGATCTAAATAATTGCTCTCGGAAGCCTCATCGTCGCTTCGCTCTTGCTTAGGGTTCACTCACTTTAATCAACATGTGTTAAAAAATCACCATCATTTTTTAACATAGCCAAGTTAAAAGAAAAAGGACCGCATCACGGTCCAACTCTTAATTATTGATATACTTTTCAAAAACTTCCCCAAAATCCTTCTCATGGTATTGCTCCCGAACAGAAGTCAGCCAAGTGAAGCCAAAGTCCGTCAGCTCCTTGTATGTAATTCTTGTTATCTTTCAAGTCAAAATATTCATTTTTATTTTGTAAATGAAGAGAAATGGCGAGAGCAGTTAACAAAAATTTTTAATGAAGAAGAACAGGAAAGTTTTTTTTTGGAATGAATATTAAAAAAATACTTTCCCATCCAATAGTTTTGCTCATAATTTTGCTCATAGTTATTTTTGTTATAATTATCAAATATTTATTGTAACAAAAGAAAAGCTTATAGTACCAATGGTTTTTTACATCTATTTTTTTGTATTTAATACAATGATGAATGGCATGATGTAATAAACATCATCTGCTTAAAAAACGCGAAACCTTTGAGGTTTCGCGTTTTTCGTGTAGATATTAAGTAATATAGCTTTTGCCAGTAACACCCCTGAACCTTTGCTGTAAGCGAAAATCCTGATTCGTCCAAAGAAACAGGTCATCTGCTTATTCTTTGGTCTAATTATGATGAAATCAGCCAGAAGTCTTGTTCCTAAATGAACGCGACTTCTGGCTTATGTTTGTTTTCAATACTTAGCAAAACAAACAGCCACCTGTAATTCAGATACAGGCGGCTTTCTATTAATTGGTAACGGAAATCTCTACTTTCTCTTTTTTATGAATATCTTCTGTACCGGCTTCCAATGAAGTCTTGTAATATAAGCATTTATGTTCAATTACTTCCATTGTTTTTTTCAGTTCTTCCATCTGTGCTTCTACATTAGCTTTTCGTTCTATGAACATGTCATATCTTTGCTGCAGCGTGGAATCCCCGTCAGAACACCAATCAATGAAACTTTTAATCTCTTTAATAGGCATTCCAGTGGATTTCAGACATTCAATTACTTTTAAAGCGCCGATATCGGATTCTTTAAACAATCGTGTTCCGCTTGCTGTCCGTTCTACAAAAGGCATAAGTCCCTCCTTGTCGTAGTATCGCAATGTATATACTGTTAGATTCAATTCATTTGCAGCTTCGCTAATAGAATATGTTTTCATTAGTTATCTCCATTTCTATTAAATATATAGACTTTGAGTTAACTCTATGTTTTGAAGGGATATTATCACGATAATGGCTGAATGTCAAAAGCCCTTATAGGGAAAGCGGAAATGGGTTGGATAGACATGGATCCTTAAAAGGAAGGAAAGCTTATCACTTGACCTAGAGTTAACTATAAGGATTAACATTGTTTTGTAAGAGAAAAAAGCATGGGTAGAATTGAAGGAAGGACAATGTTGCCCTGAGTTTATTATTTAAACCCTGTACAATGCCGTTCTCTTAAAAAATGAAAATACTAATTACTGGAGGTTTTTCTATGATAACTGCTAAAGCACGAGCTGTTGACGGTCCGGACAAAACCTTTCGAGAAGCTGAAATTACAAGACGCGACCTAGATTCTAAGGATGTTCTGATTGAAATTAAATATGCAGGAATATGCCATTCTGACATCCATACTGCTCACGGGGAATGGGGCGAGGTGAACTATCCTCTCGTACCTGGACACGAGATTGCGGGAATTGTCACGGATGTAGGAGCCGAGGTAACACAGTACAAGGTGGGTGACCGGGTAGGGGTCGGATGTATGGTTGACTCCTGCGGTGAATGTGAAAACTGCCGTAAAGGAGAGGAACAATACTGTCTAAAAGGAAATATTCCTACCTACGCTGGAGTTGACAGATACGGTGAGCCGACTCAGGGTGGCTATTCTACCCATATTGTTGTAATTGAGGACTTTGTATTAAGCATTCCAGATAATATTGGGCTTGATGCAGCAGCACCACTCCTTTGTGCGGGAATTACGACATTTTCGCCGCTTAACCATTGGGGAGCGGGTCCAGGTAAGAAAGTAGCTGTTGTTGGTATGGGTGGTCTTGGCCATATGGCTGTCAAGATTGCACACGCTATGGGTGCCGAAGTTACCGTACTGTCTCAATCATTGAAGAAAAAAGAAGATGGTTTGCGGTTCGGTGCTGATGATTACCATGCCACAAGTGATCCTGAGACATTTAAAAAACTGGCTGGTTCCTTTGACCTCATCATTAACACGGTAAGTGCAAAGCTTAACATGGATGCTTATCTTGGACTTCTTACTCTTGACGGCAGTTTGGTAAACGTCGGTGCTCCTGCAGAACCGCTGTCATTAAATGTGTTTTCTCTTATTGCTCATCGCCGTTCATTTGCCGGTTCATTGATAGGTGGTATTCGTGAGACTCAGGAGATGTTAAATTTCTGCGCAGAACATAATATTGTTCCTGAAATCGAAGTAATCTCGGCCGATCAAATTGACGAAGCATACAAACGTGTATTAGCTTCAGATGTGAAGTATCGATTTGTGATCGACATCAGCACAATGTGAGTTGCGTAAATGAAAAGCTATAACGGTCATTTTAAGGGTGTCCAAAAAGTCTATCTTTTGGACATCCTTTTTATTTAGGTCGCCTCAAAGTGGAATTAAGCAAAAGATAAATAGCACAAAAGCTATTTAGCCAAGGTTGTTTTCGCATAGATTGTTGCTTATTCGTAAAAGTTCTCATCACGCATTTTGAATAGTTTCCTTAAAGTTCTTGCCAAATCAAGGGTCGTTTAAGAGAAATTTAGAGTGAGAAGCAACAAAGTAGAAAGAAGCCTTGGCCAATAAATGGGTTCAATTTTTGCTTTAATTGAAAGATTCAGGAATGTCGATGACAGAGCTAAAACAATATATAATCTGACGTGCAGCTGGGGACTTGAAGGTAAGACTTTCCGCATATTTGTATATTAGTAACACTCCATTCCCGTGTTTAGAATACAAGAATATAAGGAATTGAAAATACATAGAGAACGCAGCGCTCTACAAAATAGGAGGTAATAAATTTGAGTCTTATTAAAGGAAAACTGGGCCTCGGAACAGCTCCGCTTGGAAATATGTTCAGAGAAGTGCCGGAAGAGGAAGCAATCGAAACGATTGATACCGCATGGAATCAGGGAATCCGATATTTTGATACGGCTCCTTTTTACGGAGCTGGATTAGCTGAAATGCGGCTTGGAGAAGCCTTGTCCAAATACAATCGGGATGACTATTTTTTAAGCACGAAGGTAGGCAGGGTAGTAGAAGATGAAACGGAAGAAAAAGAAGGAATGTTTGAGTATGGCCGAAAAAATAAACTGACCAATGATTACAGTGAAGATGCGATGCTGCGCTCCATTGAGCAAAGCCTTGAGCGTCTGAAAACAGATCGTTTGGATTTCCTGTACGTACATGATGTATCGCCCGATTTTCACGGTGATGAATGGGTGTCACAGATCAGTATTGCAAGAAAAGGAGCCTTTCGAGCGCTGACTCGCCTTCGTGAAGAAGGGGTAATTAAATCTTGGGGATTAGGAGTCAACCGGACAGAACCGATCGAGCTCGCCATTGAACTGGAAGAAACACGCCCAGACTTATGTTTGCTGGCGACCCGGTATACCCTTTTAAACCATGACCATGCCTTGCTTAAGTTAATGCCGAGAGCTTTGGAGCAAAATGTGCAAATCGTTGTTGGAGCTCCATACAGTTCGGGAGCATTAGTCGGGGGAAATCATTACGACTATGGGGATGTTCCTGACGACATTGTTTCGAAAACAAATGCGATTAAACAGATTACGGAAAAGCATCAGGTAAGTATGAAAGGTGCTGCACTTCAATTTTCGATGGCCCATCCAGCAGTAGCGGCTGTCATTCCCGGTTCTACCCGTGCCGAACATGTGAAAGAGGATATCGCTGCATCGAAAGAGGAGATTCCGGCTGATTTTTGGCTGGAATTGAGGGAACAAAATCTTGTTTCGCCGCATGCTCCTCTGCCGATAGATTGAATGATAGAAGGTCGCCGTGATGACGGTGACCTTTTTTTTGCGTTTGGCAGCGCATCGGACTAGTGGGTGAAAGTCCCGAATACATAAACGCTTAGAAGTAGAGATGGAAAAACCAAAAGAAAAATGGGGCGTTTTTTTTCGAAAATAAGGCGATAATTTGATTCGGTAATAACATATCGCTTGCCGATATGAACTTTTTGAAATCAATTTGTCTGTATGTTCTGTGTGGATGGCATAACTGCTGTTATTGGCTTAATATATGTCAGATATCGAATACGGGAATAAAGCGCAGGTTGATATCGGCACCCGATACATATGACAATGTAATGAACCAATCTGATCCTGTGTGAAATGATCGCCGTCAAAAACCATTTTAAATCGGAAAAATATCTAAGCCATAATAAATCATTTCCCGAGAAATATCTACAAATCTATTAAGCAAAAATCGACAATCATTACCTTCTAATTAAATAGCGTATAAGGTGGCAGATACGGAATGGAATTTGACTCTGCATATTATTCTTTTGATAACTTCCCACAAAGGCAGTGGCCATGAAATGGATAATTAGCTCCTGGTCCATTCACTTATTCATTCCCTGAATATAGATTTTTTCCTGAATGGCAAAAGTTAAACTCAAAAGAGATGCCCCTTTAAACAGTGATTCCTCATTTTTTTGAAATAAAACTAATTAAAAGAGAAGGCCATTCATCGGTTTACTAAACTGATGAATGGCCTTTTCTTTCATATTGGCTGTCATATGAGCCTGAATTTTCATTGTTGTGTCCCACTTCTGTATCTCCTATACTCCTGCACCCCGCTTCAACCCAATTGCTGCTTGTCGGACACCATCTTTATATATTCTTTCTTTCTTCTACAATCATCCGCAACCCTCTCCTTGGTCTGAGTGTAAGATGCGGAAGCATTTTTACTTCATGATGATCCGGGGCTAGCCTTAATCGGTAACGCTTTGCAATGCACGCTATTACGAACACAGCTTCCATCATAGCAAAATGGTTTCCGATACAAACTCTCGGGCCTCCGCCGAAAGGGAAGAAGGCGAACAAAGGGAGAGTTTTCATGAAGTTGTTTTCAAACCGTTCCGGGATAAAGGAATCCGGATTATCAAAATACTTTTCACTGCGGTGCATCAAATATTGGCTCAGCATGAGAGTGTCGCCCTTTTTAAAAGGGTATCCCCCTATTTCAACATCCTCAATTGCACGCCTTCCGTAAATAAAGGCTGGCGGGTATAGACGAAGTGCTTCCCAGACAATGTTTTGTGTGTATGTCAATTTTTTGAAATCCCCAGGAACTGGCATACGGCTGCCAATTGCGCTATCTAATTCTTCATGGAGTTTCTTTTCTACTTCGGGATGCTGAGATAGCAAGTAAAAAGCCCAGGATAGTGCTGTTGAGGTCGTTTCATGGCCGGCAACGAAGATTGTCATTACTTCATCGCGAATCTGATTGTAACTCATGCCGGAGCCATCGTTTTCATCCCTGGCATCCATTAAAATACCCAGCATGTCTTCATGCACCGCTTCATCTGACCTTCTTTTTTCAATAATGTCATAAACAACTTGATCAAGCGATTGTACAGCTTTTTTGTATTCACGGTTGTGTTTCGTCGGAACCCATAGAGGGAGTCGCAGAACAAATCTCATCCTTTTTACGGCCATTTGCATGCTTACATCTAACGGTTTTCCAATCAAGTGATGTCCATCTTTAAAATCCATGCTGAACATTGTTTTGTTTATAATGTTGAGTGTGATGTCCATCATATCCCGAGTAGCGATTCGCTCTTCCCCGTCTTGCCAGGTGGAAGCAAAATCTGTTGTAATATCAATCATATCGAGGGCATAATTGTCAATATTGGCCCTTTTGAATGCAGGTTGAATGAGTTTTCTCTGCTGCGTATGAAGTGGTTTTTCACTCGTAAAAATGCCTTCGCCGATCATTGGCTTTAAGGCACTGAATTCCTGTGATTTCACAAAGTACTTACTTTTCGTGACAAGGATTTCTTTTATTAAATCTGGGTTTGTGATTAGATAATTACGTTGAAACGGTCCCAATCGGAATCGGGCAACTTCTCCGTATTCTTTTGCCATCCGGGAAAGAAAACCAACCGTGTCTGATTTAAACTCCCTTAAATTGCCGGTTATTAGCTTCCCTTTTGGTCCGGAGTGAGAAATGGGTGAGGCTGAATTGTCATTCATTGAGTTGCATCCTCCGCTGTTTTTATGATTTTTTTTTAAATCTTCTGATATATCTTATTCAGGATGAGCCATTTGTCTTGTACTATGGTGGAGAAATGCGGAAATTGGGAATGAAGAGAAAAAACAACAAAAAGTATCATACAGACCATCTTTTTAGCAGTTGTTTTTTCGATAGAAGGCCTGCCAGTCACAATATCGCATTTTGTTCTGGCTGTTTATTATGCTTGTAACTCTGGTGGCATTGTTTCATTGTCCGAACAGCAATTGAAAAAAACGGGTAGTAATACTTAAAGAGGATAGTATTTCATGTGCTGGTATTGTCACGGATCAGCTATGAAGCGCAGAAGCGGCCCATTTTCTTATTGGGAAAAGTCCACAAGATTAGAGGATGATTGAGGATTAGCCTCGCCCTATTTATTGGGTCTTTTTTTATATCAGATTTTTAAAGTAAGGACTGTCCAGCCCCTTACTAAACATACCGTAATCAATAACGACAATATCATTGTTCTCTGATAAAACTGCATTATCGAGACTCAAATCAATCGGGATGATTCCGTCCATTAGAAATTTCGCTTTCAGCTCAACCAGTGTCCATACATGCAAAAGAGTCAGCGGCAATTTGCGGTTCATTTTTTTCAAGATAATCCAGCCATGACCTGATTCATAAGTTTCCATATAAAAAAAGCCTCAATCCCGTGTCTCTAAAAGGATCGAGGCTCTTTCTCCAAGTACACTCCAATGGTGGAGTGTTATTGTATTCGGATAAAGAACTTTATTCTTAGGGATAATGAATGGTTTTTAAATGCTGCATGTTTATAAATAAGTGTTTATTTCGAGCCGTAATAATTTCAATAAAGTTATCTTCGATTTTGTGTATTTTCCCAATGTAATTTTGCGGCTGCCCTATATTTAAAACAACTAATTCTCCAATCAGTTTACTTAACTGTACATCAAACGTCCTTGCTAAACTTAGTCCTGCCGGATTTACTGGTAAATCTTTATGGTTCAGTCCGTATGGCGTTTGATCTTTCGTATAGGGAATTAACCATTTTAAGTGGTTTAGATGGATATAAATCGTTTTATACACTGGTGAATAGAAGACAAAGTAGTTATTCATAACAGATAAAATATATCCATGAAGCGGCTGATTCCCAGTGACATATATTTCAACAAACAATCCTTTAGCAAGGTTTAAAATTTTCCTGACAGAAAGTTCTTCCTCTTGTTGTTGAAGCTGAGGGATTTCTGACTGATTCTCAATTATTATGTCATCACTTAAGTTAATTTTACTGTTTTGAACATGTAATAATGGGAGATACATGTAGTCATTTCCGGTATTAAGGACAATGATGTCACTTCCGACATCAACAGTCAGTCCTTTCAATAGTTTTCCTCCAGAGACTTCTATTTCAATTTTTTCCCCGATAAATGGTTTAAAAGCTTTATTCATCAAATTGATTCCTCCTTTCCTATTACATTAATTGGTTAACTCCTGGATACCTTTGGCTCTTTAGTTTCTTTTTTTAACCGCTTATTTTTCAGCTCATTGTATTTTTTTTCTGCAAATTTCATAAGCGAAAAATATTGCGTTTCAAGTATCTTTTCTTGTTCGTGTGGATCTAACTTCTTTGAATCCACTTCTAACTTTTTGATATCAATTTCTTTCCTGTTTATTGAATTTAAATCTTCAAGAGTTTGCTGTTCAGAACTTGCGGATTTTTCTTGTTCGTGCGGATCAAACTTATTTAAATTCATTTCTAACTTTTCGATTCCAATTTCTTCACTTTTTAATGAGTTTAAATCCTCAGGAAATTGCTGTTCACAATTTGTGGATTTTTCCTTTTTATTGGGCAAACATAATTTCTTTCGATTCCAGCTTTTCGTCCTTGTATAAAAATACTTATTATTTGGCACATTCCCGGTTTGAAAAAAATCCTCGTCTGCCTTTTTTGTTTCTGAATGAACTTTTTGTTTGTTATTACGCCAACTGTTCCTATAATTTGTTATTTGATCTATGTGGGTTGCAAAATTGTGATTCGGGTAAGTACTAGAAACCCCTTCCTTTTTGTTAACTAACAAATCAGCATCATCAAATGTATGTTGCACATGTTCTTTCTGAGCAGCTTTTATATCGTTTGAATTCAGTTGATCCGGGGTTATATGGGCTTTGTTTATTTGAGGGGAGTTAATTATAGTGATTTTTTCATCTAATTCAATGTCTTGGTTTAGTGCAGGTTCAAAATTAGTTATTTCATTTTCGTTTGTATTTTCAGTAAATGAAGCGGTATTTTCATCTATTTCATTATCCTTTGAATAAAATGGATTCTCCAGGTTCTCTTTTAACGTAATTTTTTCTTCACGTTTTTCGTCTGATTCCTGTTTCATTTCTTCTTTGTATTGGTCTAATGCAGTATATACATTGGTTACTTCGTTTTCTTTTGTATTTTCAGTAAATGAAGCGGTATTTTCACCTATTTCATTATCCTTTGAATAAAGTGGATTCTCCAGGTTCTCGTTTAACGTAATTTTTTCTTCACGTTTTTCGTCTGATTCCTGTTTTATTTCTTCTTTATATTGGTCTAATGCAGTATATGCATTGGTTACTTCGTTTCCTTTTGTTTCCGCTGTATTTTCTTTCATTTTTGACTCTGCCGCATTTTCATTTATTACATCAGCTTGAGTAATTTCCCCTTGGAAGATACTGTTAAGATGAGCGTTATCTAAATATAAACAATCTTCATTACTAACTAAAATAATATGGTCCTCAAAAACTCTGCTTAAAACTCCACTAAAAGGCTGAGGGTTTAAGTAATTGATCGTTACCCAACTATGTTTAAATTGTTTTAGAATTTCTAATAAATTATTTGAATTTAAATAGTCGCACTCTACTGCATTTATTTTATGTTCTTTAGCATTTTTTGATATGGCATTGATTTGTTTAAGATTAAAGTATAAGATTTTGTCATCTTTACTTTTAATGATGATATGATCATCCTTTACATCGATCAGGCAGCCAACAATATAAGAACCTTCATTAGAAAAAATACCAATATTATATCCTATCAGGGATTTTAAGGCTTTAAAATATGATTCATGATCCATATTCTTCACCTCCTCATTTTATATAAATTAATACTGTCGCCCCTATACTATTTTCTAGAAGCGACAGTATTGAGATTACTCAATTATTCGTTTTCTTTATTTTCTTTCTCTTTTTCTTTACCTTCATGCTTTTCACTGCTTTTTTCTTTACCTTCAGATTTTTCATTGCTTTTTTCTTTAGAGTCTGCTTTTTCCTTATCGTTATCTTTAGAATCTGATTCTTTTTGTTCTGGTTTTTCTAGTTTCAATCCGTAACTAACATTGCGAATATGGAACATGTTTAAACTAATAATTTCTTCGTTTTTAATAACAGTAATAAAATCAGCGGTAACATCATCTAAAATACCCTCCAAACTCTCAGGGCCACCACGGTTTATTTTCACCCAATGGTGTTTTAGATTAGTAAGAAGTCCTTTAAAATCTTCACCTTGCACAAAAGTAAAGTCTTCAGGAATCACTAATGAAAAATCAATTCCATCTTTAGTATTTTGCGTAATACTTTTCACATGGTGAGTTTGATAGAACACAACTCCGTCATCCTCTGTTAATAATACGAAGTAGTCTTGGCTGCAACCTAATAATTTCCCTACTCTGGATTCTTTTCCACCTCTGTCAACCTTAACAACTTTATTAACATAAGAGGTAATCGTTTCATTATTCACGTTTTTTTCTCTCCTCAAGTTTTATTTTATAAACATTCCTAATGCATCTATATGTGTCATGGATGGCTAAGGTAACTAATTTATTTGACCATTTTTTGGTCAAATAAATTTTTTCTTGATTTCCAAAGGGTAAAATTATTTAGCGTTTCATGATTGGTTAACCAAGAAGACACAACCGATTTCTTAAATATTGGTTTTTTTCACTAATAAATTGACAAATAAATGAAGGTTCGTTATCAAAATGTTCGATTTGCTGCTTTTTATAAGGATCTTGTAATACATATGGCCGTATATTCTCATGTAATTGGGTTATTATTGGAGATAAAATGTCAATTGTAAAGTGGTTGTCTAAAATATGCTTTAGTATTTCCTTATATTGAACTCTAAAAAACACATCATCTAGTATTCTGGCTGTTAGTGTATTGAACCCGTTTATGGGGACATCACTTAGATCCATCGTCCTTCCATGAATATCCCTTCCCCACGTACCATCACAATCCCAAGGTGAGATCTCAAACTTTTTTGTTAAAGGGTTTAGAAACAAGGAATAATTATGAATAAATCCATCGAAATGCTGAATGCAAACAACGCCAGCTAACCACTTAAAATATTGATCCAAGTCGATTAGATTTTCTATTTCTTTCCTAAATTCTTCTTTAGTTAAGGTATTAACCTTAAAAATTAGATATTTTATATACTCATCCTCGCTTTCATAACCGGATTTCCTGGTATAACCATCCATAAGCGAATTCTTTAGTTTCCCTTCAGGAGTTAGTAATGAGAAATTCGCATCATTATTTGTGGCATAAAAAATGGGTCCTGATGCAATGTTTCTTTTTCTCAAAAAATACTCATCAAATGATTCAATTTCCAAGTAAACCCCTTGATTTTTACCGTTTAACATTAGACATACATGCTGTGCTTGAGGGGCTATTACGCCGATACTATGAAAAAAGTCGAAAGAAAGTTTGTTTCTAATTAGTGAATGATCTTTAAATTCCGAATTCAGATGGATCTCTTTTGCTCCTTTGTAGAGGGTCGAATCCTGGAAAATAACACGGAAAGATTTTTTTTTGAATTTTCTTATATGATGACCACGGTAGGAAATATGAATTGGGCAGGTTTTTGAAGCAATTTTTAGTCGGGCTGATACCGTTTCATCATCATAAATATTTTGATTCAGTTTAAATAATTGCTTTGGATGAATGAATATTGAATACTGTGGGACTGAATATACTGACGGCATAATATCCCGCCTTTTTGATTTAGTTTATGATTTTTTTAGGCAAAGGGTCACAGTCCATATTGAAAATATTGATCATATAGAGCAATAGTCTAAGCAAATAAGTCCCAACCCCATATATTGAAAATGATAATTACACATGTTGGGGGAAATGGAATGAAAACATTTGATATTGAAACTGATATATGTGAAATTTTTTGTTTAGCCTTGCAAAATAACCTGTCGAAATATCTTAATAATAATCCAGATGAAGTAAATAATGAGGTTAATGAGGTAGATTTAGGGAACAAGAAACAAAAGAAATCCGAAGGCTCGAACGGCAGCAAGGGCTCGAAAGGAAACAAAGGTTCCAACGGCAGTAAGGGATCGAAAGGAAGCAAAGGTTCCAACGGCAGCAAGGGTTCAAAAGGAAGCAAAGGTTCCAAGGGCAGCAAGGGCTCGAAAGGAAACAAAGGTTCCAACGGCAGTAAGGGATCGAAAGGAAGCAAAGGTTCCAACGGCAGCAAGGGCTCGAAAGGAAACAAAGGTTCCAACGGCAGTAAGGGATCGAAAGGAAGCAAAGGTTCCAACGGCAGCAAGGGATCGAAAGGAAGCAAAGGTTCCAACGGCGGCAAGGGTTCAAAAGGAAACAAAGGTTCTAATGGCAGCAAGGGCTCGAAAGGAAACAAAGGTTCAAACGGCAGCAAGGGCTCGAAAGGAAACAAAGGTTCAAACGGCAGCAAGGGTTCAAAAGGAAACAAAGGATCTAATGGCAGCAAGGGCTCGAAAGGAAACAAAGGTTCCAACGGCAGTAAGGGATCGAAAGGAAGCAAAGGATCCAACGGCAGTAAGGGATCGAAAGGAAGCAAAGGTTCCAACGGCGGCAAGGGTTCAAAAGGAAACAAAGGTTCTAATGGCAGCAAGGGCTCGAAAGGAAACAAAGGTTCAAACGGCAGCAAGGGTTCAAAAGGAAACAAAGGATCCAACGGCAGCAAGGGCTCGAAAGGAAACAAAGGTTC
>NZ_JBMKNV010000023.1:0-24051 GCF_049220665.1 Chryseobacillus diguaensis | reverse complement strand
CATTTGATCACGATTCATTTGATTATTTTTAGACAGCATTTCAATCACCTCACTAGTTACTTCTTTCATTATACAAAAAAACTGCCAACATCCTCCTCAAAATCGAGGAGTTTGTCGACAGTCTGAATACATATTATACATGTATTATATGTATCCCTCTTTTCTTTCCTTTGTGGCTTTTTTTAGTAAATCCAGCTTAATTTAGCTGATAACTGTGAGCGAAAACTGGGGCCTTGTCCATCTCTATCACCATTTCATTAATGAATTAAAGATGCTCTCAAATTGTAACGCCATTTTCCATATACCCTTTTAAACAAGTTAACGTATATACCTAGCCTTCTTTTTGGCCAATCATTTTAGCCACAATCTCAGGGTCATTTTCTTTCAAGCCTGATTCAATTACTTCAATAATTGTACTCGTATTTGCTTCTTTTAGTGCAATTGTAACAACCGTTTCTTGACCATCTTTCCCCCAAGATAATACAATTTTCTTTTTGTCCTCGATTTCTATTACTTTTATATCCCCTTTTGCATGGTATTCATCATACCTTAATGTTACCGTCTTGCCTTGCTCCCATCTTTTAGAACTTGACGAGAACCAAAAATTCCCTATTTTTGAAGGATCCACAAATGCTTCAAAGACCTCATGAGCTGGTTTGTCAATTTTTATTTTCGTAGTTATATTTGTATTCATACTAAATCATTCCCTTATAAATTAGGATATGTCCCATCTCATCTGTGAATTTTATGGCTTTGAACCGGAATGCTGAACACTTGTTGTTTTAAATTGTGATAACAGTGGGATTGGTCAGGTCAAATCGGATTTGTTGTTAGTTTCTGCTACGCGCTTAACCCATTCCAATCGTCTGTCCCAATCAGCTGCCAGATTCGCCATCCACTCTGCTGTTGCAGATAGTTGATGTGGACATACTGTATATCGCACTTCCCGTCCAACCCGGCTGCTAACAACAAGTCCAGCTCCATTGAGAACGGTCAGGTGTTTGACAACTGCCTGACGGGATACAGGGACTATAGCAGCCAATGTTGTTGCTGTAGCTTGTCCCCTTGCAGCGATGAGGTTAAGCAGCTGACGGCGAGTGGGGTCTGCTAATGCAATCAAAACATTTTCGAAATTGTTCATATCAGTGAACAACATTTCATTGTTCAACACGCTTCCGTAATGCTTCTAATTGTTGATTCCATCCTTTGACATTTCCTTTAAAGAACTTGTGCCGCTCTTCCTCCGGCACGGCAAGGCTGGAAAAGCCGCTTTCAACAACACTAAGCCAAGTTCCCCCATCCTTTGCAGTCAGCATAAACTCAACTAACGTAGAGTTCCCCTCCCGTGGTTCTTCTCCGGGAAATGAACTTGCCCATCGACAGGCAAGGTAGTTCGGCGGATCAACTTGTTCAATTAATACCAGGAATTTGCCGTACTTTGTTTCCGCTATCACATGTGATCCATCGGCCTGCACCTTGTCGGGGCCTGGCGCATCACCCACCCACCATGCCGGTTGACTAATCACTGCCCATACCGTTTCGGGAGATGCGGCAATGAAAATCTTTCGCTCGATTCTGTCGTTTTCCATTTTTGTTCCTCCTTGACTTTGATACGTGCAACCACAGAGTAGCACATATTGTTACCACGTGCAACCTTATAGTTGCAGGAACATTTCCGGAGACCACCTTAGGAAATCTAAACGGGGTCAGTACCTGCCTTTGACCGATGACCGAAAGCTTTAAAAAAGGGGAAAAACAAAGCTTAAAACTAGGGAAAATAATGCGGTCTCCTGAAGCGCAGGCATCCATGGGCATGATGGCTGAATTTCTAAAAGGCGACTTTCCACTATTGCAAAAAATGCTATCTTTCAAGGTAGCTTTTTGCTCTTTAAAAAATCCATCTAGTTTTCATTTATGCTCCTGGATAATCATTGAGTCATTCTGTAATTTCTATATTATTTTTCATTGAAGGCGCCTTGCTGCTTATGATTAGTTGAGGGAATGTCTATCCTAAAGAGAAAGGTTTATTATATTCCAGTATTGCATTTAGCCCCAAAGCTTAACATATTAGAATGCTTCAATAAAAAATAGGGCTCTGTTAACTTTGTCCATTGATTCGAAAAATCAGCAGGATGCTTTAACCTAGCCAAAAATATAAGATAAGAAGGCTGATCATGAAACCGTTAGAGGTAGAGCGGAAGATTCTCCGTTTTGAAAATGGTAAAACCGAAAGCAAAGAGGACATCGTTGTAACAGAATTTCCAGTTACGGTGAAGATTAATGGACAAGAATTCGTTACCATGGTTTGTACCCCAGAGTATATGGAAGATATGGTGATAGGTTTCTTAGCATCCGAGGGCATTATTCGAAAATACAAAGATATTGAGGAAATTTGGATACAGGAAAAAGAAGGCATTGCCCATGTTATATCGGCAAACATTAATCCTTATTATAAAAACTTTCAAAGCAAACGATATATTACTTCATGCTGCGGTATGAGCAGACAGGGATTTGTTTTTGTAAATGATGCACTGACTGCTAAAAAGATGGACAATATTAGTACAAAACTCTCTATAGAAGATTGTTTTCGATTAATGAGTGACATGCAGCAAGCTGCAAGTACTTTTCAGCTTACAGGCGGCGTTCATAATGCGGCGCTATGTGAGGTTGATGGAATCCTTTTAAGCCGAATGGATATTGGAAGACATAACGCTTTGGATAAAATTTATGGGTACTGTTTGAAAAATAACATTAGCATGGCTGATAAAATTATTGTTTTTAGTGGCCGTATATCTTCCGAGATTCTATTAAAAGCAGCGAAAATTGGATGTGGAATAATACTGTCAAAGTCTGCTCCAACTGAGCTTGCGCTGCAGCTGGCCGATCAATTAGGAATCACAACCATTGGGTTTATCCGTAGTAATTCACTAAATGTTTATACCTATCCTGAACGGATTATAAATATTTAATCGTTCAGGATGGGCTCCAGAAACTGAGCTCATTTTACGTGTGAATATTTTATTAAACATCGCATCGGAAAAGTCAAGTCCAACCAACAAAGAAATAGCAAGGCGTGGGAGAGCTGCAAAATTTGGATAATTTACCTACATCTCTTATCCTTGATTGGTTATTCTAGAGAATGAATCTTCAGGAAAGATACCAATGAAAAGGAAGTGATACCAATGAAATGGATTAGAGTTTTTATGATGCCTTGCTTAGTAATTTTCTTATTGTCAGGATGTATGGCTAATCAGAGTGACAAAGCAAGATCCAGTGAGTATGGCTTAGAAAAAATGAATGAAGAAGGGTCTCAAATTGCTGAAGCACAAAATGGGGAATCGGGAAATCAAGCCAATATTCAGCCAGCACAGACAAATGGCCATGATCCAGTTATCTTCATTCACGGTGCAGGCGGTATCGCCCAAAGCTTTAACTACATTGAAAGTTACCTGAAAAAACAAGGCTGGTCCGATGATGAACTGTATGCTATTGAAATGAAGGATAAAACTGGTAATAATCAAAATAATTCCAAACAGCTAGCTTCTTATGTAGAGGAAGTGTTAAAGAAAACAGGTAAGAGCAAGGTTGATATTGTTGGACACAGCATGGGAGGCCCGAATGCCCTGACTTATATTCTCAATGGTGGCGGAAGTAAGGTGAACGATGTGGTCACGTTTGGCTCTCCTAACAAAATGGTAACTTCGAAAGCTCCAGTGGGTACTGATCCTAACCATAAAATACTTTATACTTCGATTTACAGCATTAACGACTATACAGTGAGCAATGAGCTTTCACCCCTTCAGGGAGCGAAAAACGTTCAAATCAGCGGTGTAGACCACTTTGGATTGCTTTATAGCAATAAAGTCGACGAGCTGATTAAAGAAGGATTGAACGGCGGAGGGAAAAATACAAATTAAGAATTTGATGTCTTTTTATAATTTTCTACTCCAAAACTGAACTACTTAGTTGATATTCTTAATCCTTTAAAAAAGACCAACCCCCCATTTTTAAAAATGCGGGGTATTTTTGCTTCATCCAATGGAGTTACATAGTCTTTTTAATTCTTGTGATAATTCGTCCTTCTTGAAGTTAAAGTTAAATAACTTAAATGGGGGCCCTGATAAAAGGTGAGAATGTTGCGATATCTACTCATGATTAATTCACCCCTCTTCTTATAAATCATCAACATTCAACCCTATAGTGCGTCTAAATTAAAATCTTTGTCACGGAAAACATTCAATTGCCAAAATATCAAGCAAAGTAGAAGATAATGAAAATCAAGATGGGGAGATTAAATTTTTAGAAAAAGAGGAGTTAGCCCGATTCTTACATTTTACTGATTCAGACGGCTTAGAAATGGATTCTTTAATATTCACCACGCTTTCCTATACTGGATTACGTATTGGGGAATTACTTGCCCTTATATGGACTGACTTTGATGGAGGAAAAGGCTCGTTGCGTGTATCTAAGACATGTCTCTTATAACAGAAGCGATGCAAATTCTGTTTGAAATCGCTTTTAAACCGCAGTTACACAATCCACATGTGCAGAGTATATTTGGCAACACATGGGATGTTGGTGGGTAAATATCAACTTGGAAATTTCTTCAAACTTGAGGTATAATATTAATAACGAGATGCGGTCACATCTCGCCTAAGTAACCAATCCAAATCTTCATTTTCAGGATTTATGTTGTTGGATTAAAGCACCACGTTCGTAATATAAGGTTAGCCAGATTTTTCTGGTTGACCTTTTTTTATATGGTTTTATTATATCGGTAGTCGGGGGAGGACGTAGCACCAGTGGGTCTTGAACCCGTCAAGTAAACTGTCCACCCCCTACTTGTATAATCATGTTTCAGGCTGGTTGGGACAAAATCCCGTTTAACAAGCGAACCTATGACATTACAAGGAGCTTTAGGGATTTCTAGAGGAGATTTTAAGATGATCCAGTCATCGGTCTGGATGTTTTCAAAGGGTGAAAGTGAGGTCCAAGCATTTTTAGATAAAGGTAAACCATATCGTAAGAGCTTTAGTATTGTTCACACTCTTGAAGGTTTGGGGGATTTATTGAAATTCCTTCAGGAAGTTGAAAGAGCAGCTGGCGGACATCAACCTTCGGTTGTTTTAGAATCAACTGGGCACTACCATTTTCCTGTTTTTCAGTTCTTAGAAAAAGAAAAATATGTTTGTATAATTGTCAACCCTCTTATCTCACATAGAGCCAAGCCAAGATTTCAAGTCTACAAAAGATAAAAACAGATGCAATCGATGCCTATCATCTTTGTGAATTGTAATATAAAGAGGAATTAGAACCTTACAAGAAGCGTGGAATTCAAAAATGGAGAGTTTAAAACCCCAGTAAAATTAATAATTTCTTCCGAACTTTTCCAATATGGAAACTCATTACTTGATTAATAATTAAATTAGAAACTTTTTGCTCCATATAATCATTTTTCTACTCATCCTCTTTCTATTTTTAGAATTTATTTCATAATTCAAAATATTAAAGTATAATTAAGAAAATAATTTTTGAAAAGCAACAGGAAGTGAAAAAATTGAATTACAGCTTACACCCATTAGGAGACCATGCGGTCATAATAGAACTTGGTGAAGATATAAATTTAGAGACTCAGCAAAATCTTAAATTGATTACCTCTTTTTTTGATAAAAATTTAGAGGACTGGATGGTCGAATACATACCAGCGTTCACTACTGTTACTTTGTTTTATGATCCAGTAAAGGTGATGAATCAAGCCAGCAAGATACATGCACTTCCATACGATATTGTCTGTTCAAAATTAAAATCCTTATTGGCCAGAATTCATGCCGTTAACGAGGACAATCAACGACTTGTTGAAATTCCAGTTTGTTACGGAGGGAATCTTGGTCCGGATTTACAATTCGTTGCTGAACATAATGGCTTGACCCCTGAGGAAGTGATCCATATCCATTCAAGCGGCAATTATATTGTCTATATGATTGGTTTTGCACCAGGATTTCCGTATATCGGTGGAATGTCAGAAAAAATTGCAACCCCTAGAAGAGAAACCGCTCGATTAAAAATCCCTCCAAAAACGGTCGGCATCGCGGGCCAACAAACCGGGGTGTATCCAATCGAGACACCTGGCGGCTGGCAATTGATCGGCAGAACACCTGTCGAACTTTTCCTTCCTGATGAGGAACCCCCAACCCTCCTCAGGGCTGGAGACAAAATTAAATTTAAACCAATCAGCTATAAAGAATACTTGGAACTGGGAGGAGATAAATAATGTTAACGGTAGTTAAGCCGGGGCTCCTTACAAGTGTCCAAGACTTGGGAAGATACGGTTATCAAAAATACGGGGTCATCGCAAGTGGTGTGATGGACCAACTGTCCCATCGCATTTCTAATATATTGGTTGGCAACGAAGAGAACGAGCCTACTTTGGAGATTACATTATTGGGACCGGTTATTCACTTTGATCAAGATAGCCTCATTTCCATTTGTGGCGGCGACTTGTCTCCTTCTATTAATGGCGATTCAGTAAGGATTTGGCGGACCATTTTTGTAAAAAAAGGTAGCAAGCTTTCCTTTGGGCCTGCAATAACAGGGAGCAGGGCCTATCTGGCTGTGGCAGGAGGATTTGTGGTTCCCAAGGTAATGGACAGCAAATCAACATATTTAAGAGCGGGAATTGGCGGATTCGAGGGGCGTGCCTTTAAGGCAGGGGACTCACTGCCATTTAACTTGCCAGGTGAGCTTTCAAGGGTCCTATTTGAATACATGGCACTTCAAGCCGGAGACAAGCCTTTCATCGAAATGGATTGGTCCGTTGCCTCCGATTTAATCCCTCTTCACCAGAAGGATCCATCCATCCGGGTAATGAAGGGGAAACAATATCCTTTATTTTCACAGGAAAGCAAAGAAAAATTTTTTAGCCAAACGTTTGAAGTGACCCCCCAATCGGACCGGATGGGATACCGTTTAAAGGGTTCTTTTTTACAACTGGAGAATCCTGGAGAACTTATTTCCGAAGCGGTAAGCTTTGGTTCGATTCAAGTTCCGTCAGAGGGCAATCCAATTGTCCTCCTGGCTGATAGGCAAACAACCGGCGGCTATCCTAAAATTGGCCAAATATCATCGGTAGATTTACCGATTATTGCTCAGGCCAAGCCGGGAGACCATATTAGCTTTAGTGAAGTAACTCATGAAACAGCCCAGCAACTCTTTCTAGAGAGAGAGAAAAAAATAAAACAGCTTAAGAACGGGATTTTATTGAAATTCAGATAGGAGGATCATTCAAATGACATTTGTAGACATCAACTGCGACATGGGAGAAAGCTTTGGGGCGTACACACTGGGTAGGGATGCTGAAATCCTCGATTATGTGACATCCGCCAATATTGCATGCGGGTTTCACGCCGGTGACCCGGCAACAATGAGGAAAACAGTGATATTGGCTATAGAGAAAAATGTAGGGATTGGCGTCCATCCAGGGCTTCAGGATTTGATTGGCTTCGGTAGAAGAGAGATTAATCTTTCCCCTCAAGAAGCCTTCGACATTGTCTTATATCAAATTGGCGCCCTATATGCATTTGTTAAAGCGGAAGGCGGGAAAATTCAACATGTTAAGCCCCACGGGGCCCTATTCAACATGGCTGCAAAAAATGCCCAGCTAGCTGAAGCGATTGCTGAAGCAGTGTATAAAGTTGACCCTGAGCTAGTCTTTTTCGGCCTGGCGGGCAGTGAACTGGTGAAAGCGGGCAAAAAACTCGGCCTCCGTACTGCAAGTGAGGTCTTCTCCGACCGTACCTACCAGGAGGATGGTTCTTTAACCTCGAGGCGTGAAACAAATGCGCTCATCAAAGAACATGAAGTAGCCGTGAATCAGGTCATCCGGATGGTAAAGGAAGGCAAAGTCACTTCCCTTCAAGGAACAAATATCTCGATACAAGCGGACACAGTCTGCATCCATGGTGATGGCGAAAGCGCATTGAATTTCGCTAAATACATCACGAGTGCTTTAAAGGAATCCGGTATCACAGTTGCCCAAATAGGTAGCTTTATAAAATAAAATTAGCAGGATAATGTCCTTTATGGGCCAGGCCCTGCCAAAATTTCAGGGGGTTTAATATGGAGAAAAAATCAACAGCAAGTGTACTACTGGGAGCCGCCTTCCTAATGGCTACCTCAGCAATTGGCCCAGGGTTTCTGACTCAGACCACAATATTTACGCAGTCCCTAATGGCAAGCTTTGGTTTCATTATCCTAATATCTATTATCATTGATATTGGGGCTCAGATGAATATCTGGAGGATTATCGCTGTTTCAGGGAAACGCGCCCAGGATATTGCAAATGATGTCCTGCCTGGGTTGGGGTATTTCCTTGCAGTTCTCATTGTTGCCGGGGGCCTGGCCTTTAACATCGGTAATATTGCAGGTGCCGGATTGGGTGTCAATGTATTATTTGGGTGGTCTGCTGAAATGGGCGCTTTGTTAAGCGGCATCGTCGCCATCGGAATCTTCCTTGTCCGTGAAGCCGGCAAAGCGATGGACCGTTTCGCACAGGTCATGGGATTCGTAATGATTGCCCTGACAGTTTATGTTATGTTTACTGCCCACCCGCCTCTTGGGGAAGCAGTTGTAAAAACCTTTCTTCCTGATAAAATTGATTTCCTAGCAATCGTTACACTTGTCGGTGGAACAGTTGGAGGGTATATCACGTTCGCCGGCGGCCATCGCTTATTGGATGCTGGCATAAAAGGAAAAGAATCACTACCTGAAGTAACAAAAAGTGCTGTCAGCGCCATCGGAATCGCCTCCATCATGAGGATTTTCCTGTTCCTTTCCGCCCTAGGCATTGTTGCGCAAGGATTAGCAATCGATCCAGCCAACCCACCTGCTTCCGTCTTTAAACTTGCTGCAGGCAATGTCGGCTACAAAATCTTCGGTGTCGTCATGTGGGCTGCCGCTGTTACCTCCGTTGTCGGTGCTGCCTACACCTCTGTTTCGTTTATAAAGACTCTAAGTAAGACAGTCGATAAATATAATAAATGGACAATTGTTGCATTCATAGCCATTTCTACTTTAGTGTTCGTTTTGATCGGAAAGCCGGTAAAAATCCTTATATTGGTTGGATCTATAAATGGACTGATCCTGCCGATTGCCCTCGGAGTAATGTTGTTTGCTGCCTACAGAACAAAAATTGTAGGCGACTATAAGCACCCTCTCTGGATGACAATCTTCGGGGTCATTATCGTTATTGCCATGGCCTATATGGGAGGATACACATTAATCAACGGTATTCCACAGCTATTTAAGTAAATTAGAAACGGAGTGACAAATTTATGATCAGAGCTGAAGCAATGACACCGAACGAAGTACGTGTAATGATCCGCCAAAACCTGTGGTTAAAACCTACTTCCGGTTTGGCCAATGGCTATATCCAGACGAACCTCGCTGTTATCCCGAAGGATTTGGCGTTTGAGTTTCTCTTATTCTGTCAGCGAAATCCTAAACCATGCCCAATTATTGATGTGACCACGCCAGGTGCCAGTGTGCCGGCCTTGTGCGCCCCTGATTCAGACTTAAGAACCGACATTCCTAAATACAGGGTCTACCGCAACGGAGTTTTTACCCAGGAGTTAACAGACGTCTCAGAGCTTTGGGACGAATCCATGGTTGGATTCCTCATCGGCTGCAGTTTTACTTTCGAGGAAGCTCTATTGAAAAACGGTATCCCAATCAGGCACATCGAAGAAGAGCGAAATGTCCCAATGTACAAAACAAATATTCCTACGGTAAAAGCAGGCAGATTCGAAGGCCCAACCGTTGTGAGTATGCGCCCAATGACGGAAAAAGACGCCATTCGTGCCGTCCAGGTGACAAGCCGGTTCCCTTCCGTCCATGGCGCACCCCTACATATTGGGAATCCCGCGGCAATTGGGATTGAAGATATCAATCGTCCTGATTTTGGCGATAGCGTCACTATTAAAAGCGGTGAAATTCCCGTTTTTTGGGCGTGTGGCGTAACCCCTCAGGCTGTTGCCATGAATGTTAAGCCAGAAATCATGATTACTCACGCGCCGGGACATATGTTTGTGACTGATTTGAAAAACGAACAATTCAGCGTCCTTTAATTATTGAAAAAACTCGTCTATTTTTGACGAGTTTTTATTTTGGAGTTAACACTTACAGACTATTAAATTACCATTACTAAACATTTTTAGTTTCCTACTCTTATACTGAATATTATTACTTTTTAGAAATGAAATGACGTGGTTTCGCAGCCCCTTTTTATCTAATTCCCGGTCGTATTTTTAACCCGCTTTAAAGAGGACAGCCGATTCCACACATCCTTCTTCCACAAACTCCCCTATAAGGAGCGTACCTTTTGCTAATCCATTTCAACAGTTAAATCCTTCAGCCATGGCTTTCCTTTTAGAGGCATGACCGTCACATTGGTATTTTGTTTAGCCCGGATGCTGCACAAATAGCCAGCCTTACCGTCCACCAGGGCCATACATTCCTTGCAGGCATTTGCCGATTTGCAAGAATATCTTACTGAAAGCGAAGGGTCAACGTGCTCGCGAATCCAAAAAATGCTGTCTAGAAGACTGGAGCCTTCCGTGAATGGGACTTCATATTCTACCAGTTCGCTTCCTTGTTTGGCATCGCCTCTGACAATACTTAACTTGATTGTACTCACTGTGATTCCTCCTTGCTAACTGGAAGCTGTTCCATCTCCCATTTTTCGGCTTCTGTCAAAGTAAATTTTGAATGAAAGGTTTCTGTTTGCTGTTCCGGAAAATCAAGCCGGACATGCGCCCCTCTTGATTCACGTCTTTCTAATGCTCCAAGAATGATAGCTTCCCCAACAAGTGTCATATGATAGGCTTCAAGCTTTTCCACCAAAGACAAAGCAAAGCTATCTTGTTTTGCCAATGCCGTCTTTCTACACACATCACGCAGGGACCGTACATCCTTTAAGGCATTCTCAAGCGACTCTTTGGTTCTAAGCGGACCTGCTCCCTTCCATAATGCCTTCTGAATGTTCCGTCTAATCGATAACATCGATCCTTCATCCTGGTTTGTATTCCTAGGGTGCCAGAAATCCTGCAGTTTCTCCCACTCATTTGTAAGTTCTTCTTCGACTACTGGATTAAAAACATGATTCTGATAAGCTGCTGCTGTTTCGCCTGCAATCCTGCCCGTTACTAGTGCCTCAGTAATGGCATTACCTGAAAGCCGGTTTGCGCCGTGCATCCCGAGGATCAGCTCTCCGCAGGCAAGCAGGCTTGGAACCGTTGTATTCATATCTTTATCAACCTTGACCCCGCCAAGCATGAAGTGGGCCATCGGGGCTACCTCCACTAAATCCTTTGTGAGGTCCACCCCCTGGGATTTCAAAATATCTATAACAGGACCGAAGCCTTCTTTCAATTTTTCTGATGGCACCATCCGGAAATCAAGATAGGCTCCTCTGTGAGGCGTTCCTCTTCCTGCCTCCACTTCCTTAAAAATGGCGTAGCTTGTCATATCGCGTGTAGCGGTATACTTTCCTGCTTGCTCCCCAGCATAGCGGTCCATAAATTCCTCGTGCTCTCCGTTCAACAAGCGACCGCCGAGCTTATAGCGAAAGGGATCCCACATTATCGGGTCAATTCCAACAAGTGGAGGGTATAGATGGGCTATCGGGAAAAACTGCACCATTTCCATGTCATATAACTCTGCCCCAGCGTCTGCAGCAATGCAGAATCCGTCACCTGTCATATTGGTAGATGCGCTGTTCCTTTCAAATGCCTCGGTCAACCCGCCGGTGGCTAAAATAACCTGGGAAGCACTGATACCGAACGGAACCATTTTTTCCATTGAAAATCCAACCGCCCCGACAATCTTTCCATTCTCCTTGACAAGGCGGGTGATCATGACATTTTTAAACCGGGTGATTTTGCTATCCTTCCAAATCGATTTTCTCAATCCCTGTGAAGTGGCTCCCCCAGTATTCAAAATGTCGACATATACGCATCTTTGACGTGAGTGGCCAGGAGACACAACTTGAGACCGCTTTCCGTCATTGGTCCTTGCCCAGTTTACTCCATACCCTTCAACCTCCAGGATTACCTCTGGCGCCCTATCTACAATTGTGCGGACAATTCCAGGATCGGCAAGCCCCCTTGCTCCTTCCATTGTATCCTTGAAATGGATATCCGGATTGTCTCCCTCTGCTTCACCTAAAGCAACAGCAACCGTCATTTGGGCAAGAATTGTTGCTCCACCTCTTCCTACAAGGCTTTTATCTGAAATTATTACATTTGACCCTTTATCTGCGGCCGCCTTTGCCGCCATCATTCCGGCTGCACCCGAACCAATGACCAGGACATCAGTGCTGTATAATTCATTAGCCATTTTTCCATCCTCCCCTTTGTACCTATATGTAAAAAAGACTTATCCTAACATTTAAGGGGTAAGTTATGTTTCTACTTATTTTATTTCATAATTCATAATTTTCCAATATAATCGAACAAAAAAATGAGGATGCAACTTCCCTTTCAGTAATATCATGAATCTACCTCGGGAATAAAATAACCGCTATAAATCATATAGAGCCTATAAAGAAATCCAGCAGAGATTGGGACACTCAGATATTAATACTACAATGAATATATACGCTCATATGACCGCCAACATGGAAGAAAAGGCCTCCCTTCAGTTTAGCAAACTGATGAAAGACCTTCTCCAATAGTTAGCTTTTCATAGTCATGGATCCTGTGTTTCTGAGAAACGAGGACAAATCCGAGGACAAGAAAAGCCTATTATCATTTTAGACATTGATATAACAAGGTTTTAAACCCCTTTTTACATCATGCCGCCCATTCCACCCATGCCGCCCATACCGCTCATGTCAGGCATGCCGCCGCCGTTTTCTTCAGGCTTATCGGCAACTACTGCTTCAGTTGTTAGCAACATAGCTGCTACAGATGCAGCGTTTTGAAGAGCTGAACGAGTTACTTTAGTAGGGTCAACGATTCCAGCCTCTACCATGTTTACCCATTGTCCAGTTGCAGCGTTGAAACCAACACCGATTTCTTCATTTTTCAGACGCTCTACAATAACAGATCCTTCAAGACCAGCATTGTGTGCAATTTGGCGAACTGGCTCTTCTAGAGCGCGAAGTACGATGTTGATACCTGTTGCAGCATCGCCTTCAGCTTCTAGTGCAGCTACTTTGTTGTATACATTGACAAGAGCTGTACCACCACCGGATACGATACCTTCTTCAACTGCAGCACGAGTTGAGTTAAGAGCATCTTCAATACGAAGTTTGCGCTCTTTCAATTCAGTTTCAGTTGCAGCTCCAACTTTGATAACAGCAACTCCTCCTGCAAGTTTAGCAAGACGCTCTTGAAGTTTTTCTTTATCGAATTCAGAAGTTGTTTCTTCCAGCTGCGCACGGATTTGGTTTACGCGGCCTGCAATTTTGTCAGACTCGCCAGCACCTTCAACGATTGTTGTATTTTCTTTTGTTACAACAACTTTAGAAGCGCGTCCAAGCTGAGTGATGTTTGCAGATTTAAGGTCAAGGCCAAGATCCTCAGTAATTACTTCACCGCCGGAAAGGATAGCAATATCTTCAAGCATTGCTTTGCGTCGGTCACCGAATCCTGGAGCTTTAACCGCTACAGCATTGAATGTTCCGCGAAGTTTGTTCACGACTAGTGTAGCAAGAGCTTCACCTTCAACATCTTCTGCAACAAGCAATAGTGGCTTGCCTTGTTGAACAACTTGCTCAAGTACAGGAAGGATTTCCTGGATGTTTGTGATTTTTTTGTCAGTGATCAGAATGTATGGATTTTCAAGAACAGCTTCCATTTTATCTGAATCAGTTACCATGTAAGGAGATGCATATCCGCGGTCGAATTGCATACCTTCTACTACTTCAAGTTCAGTAGTGAAACCTTTGGATTCTTCAATTGTGATAACGCCGTCATTTCCAACGCGCTCCATTGCTTCAGCGATCAATTGGCCGACTTCATCGTCTGAAGAAGAAATAGCTGCTACTTGAGCGATAGAATCTTTGCTTTCGATTGGTTTTGAAATCGCTTTAAGCTCTTCGATTGCAACTGCAACAGCTTTTTCAATTCCTTTGCGTACGCCCATTGGGTTAGCGCCAGCCGTTACGTTTTTCAGACCTTCGCGGATCATTGCCTGAGCAAGAACTGTCGCAGTCGTTGTACCGTCACCGGCTACATCATTTGTTTTGCTTGCCACTTCAGCAACCAATTTTGCACCCATGTTTTCAAATGCATCTTCAAGCTCAATTTCTTTTGCGATGGTTACACCGTCATTTGTGATAAGCGGAGATCCGAATTTTTTCTCAAGAACGACGTTGCGTCCTTTTGGTCCAAGTGTTACTTTAACCGCGTTTGCCAGTGCATCTACACCGCGAAGCATGGAACGGCGTGCTTCTTCGCTAAACTTGATTTCTTTAGCCATGAATAAGTACCTCCCGGAATGTTTATTGTTTTTTTATCTGATGGTTTCAGCTATTTAACCGATAATAGCTAAAATGTCGCTTTCACGCAGGATTAAATATTCTGTGCCTTCATATTTCACTTCAGTGCCAGCATATTTTGAGAAGATGATGCGATCGCCTGCAGCTACTTCAAGGGCAACTTTTTCTCCGCTATCCAGTACACGGCCTGTACCAGCAGCTACTACTTTACCTTCTTGAGGCTTTTCTTTCGCAGAATCAGGCAATACGATTCCGCTAGCAGTTTTTTCTTCTGATTCAACCAATTCAATTACTACACGATCACCTAATGGCTTTAACAATTGAAACACCCTCCTCAAAGTTCATATGTAAATGATTTTTATTAGCACTCAATGGCATCGAGTGCTAACACACTTATTATATTATTAAATCTCATCTTCAATTTCAAGTAAAAAACCAATTTTTTTCCGAACAACTTAACTTTACTGAATTATGAAGCAATAAGCAAAAAATAACCCTTCGGCTGGATGTTCTGAAAATGCGTACAGTTGGGGAAAATAGGGCAGGATATGTTACAATTATCAATAGTTTTTATCAATTTTCCATATGGCAGCGGAAAAAGGAGATACATAATATGAAGAAACAATATTGGCTGATCTTATTAACTTATGTCCTAATGCAGCTGTCAGGTCTGGTTGGCCCTTTTTTGCTTCTGTCAATAGGAGTAGGCGGAGGACAGCCAAGACATGCAGCAGGACAGATCGCTTCAGGCTACTGGGCTGTTTTTAGCTTTCTCGCTGCTCTTATCATAACGATTCTATTAATCAGGGCTGATAAAGGAGAAGCTGAGCTGAGGGGCAAGCCTGCATCACCTTCCCTATCGGCATTCTGGGCTGTTTGCGGTATTTTCCTGGCATTGTTTGCACAATCGATCGCAGGCATGATTGAAACATATGTGCTTCATATTAAGCCTGGATCTGAAAATACGAAAACGATTGTTGAATTTATTTCCTATACCCCCCTTCTTGTGATCGTAGTAGCTATTGTCGGGCCGATTCTAGAGGAAATTGTTTTCCGCAAAATTATTTTCGGATCCCTTTATAAAAGGACGAATAATTTTTTCATTGCTGCTCTGATCAGTTCGCTGATCTTTGCTCTCGTTCACTTTGAGCCTGTACATGTACTATTATACAGTGCAATGGGTTTTACCTTTGCCTTTCTCTATGTCCGGACAAAAAGAATCATTGTACCTATGATTGCACACATGTCTATGAACACTCTGGTCATATTGGTTAATTTCGGGCTCAAGGACCAGATCGAACAATTAAATCATCAAATGCAATTGATTATTGGAGGCCTTTAAGAATGAGAACCAGCCCAAACATAATGGGATTTTTCTACCTTGCAATGGGTGCTTTGTTTACGTACCTGGCTGTTAATTCTTCAGGAGGCGGTTTGTGGACTTTTCCCACAATTGTCCTCATTCTGATAGCAACATTTGACTTTGGTGCTTCCATTCGGATGTTTGCTTTCAGCAATAAAATAAAAAAAATGAAAAATAAGAAATAAAGATAAAGTAGCCTTTCCTATTCGGAGAGGCTTTTATTTTGCTCCTCAAAAATGACCTTTTGTGCTTTTCGATAAGAAGCTCTTGATATAAGGATGCTTATTTCATATAGCAGCACCAGCGGAACAGCAACGAGTACTTGAGAAATTACTTCAGGCGGGGTAATGATGGCAGCTACAATTAAAAGAAGCAAATAGGCATACCTTCTCGTTTTAGATAGAAGCATCGGTGTGACAATCCCAAGTCTTGTCAGAAACATAACAGCAACAGGCATTTGAAACACGATGCCGAACGGAAGTATGAGTTCCAGGAGAAACGTAAAATATTCGTGAACCCCGATTACTTGAACAATGCCGAGCTCTCTTGAAATCTGGGTCATAAAGTTTACAACTATCGGGAACAAAACAAAGTAACCAAAGGATATGCCGATCAAAAACAATCCTATGGAAAGAGGGATATAGCTGAGCGTGACCCTTCTCTCCTTTTCATATAGACCCGGGCTGATGAAGGCCCAAAGCTGATATAAAATGACAGGAGATGTGAGAATGATGGCGATGATGAAGGTGAATTGCATGAAGACAAGCATCGGATCCGTCAATTTAAAGGCATTGAGAGAAAAGAGCTTTGCCTCATTGGTATGCTGCAGGTAAACAATTGCCGGCCTGGCGAGGAAAAAACCTGCTACCATGGCAGCTGCAAAAAAGAAAAGGACAATAAAAAGCCTTACTCTGACCTCAGCTAAATGATCATAAACCGACATCTCCTGTTTTTTCATCATAACTCCATCCCATCTTCTAATGTAACAGCTTTACTTTGTTCTTGTCTGTTCTCGCAGATAGTGATGCTGTTCGTAAATGCTTTTATCACGCATTTTAACTTACTTCGGGGCATCTTTTCTTAAAGATCCTGCCAAATTAAGGGTCCTTCAGCTGAAATTTAGAGTGAGAAGAAACAAAGTTTAAGAAAAGAGCCTTGTTCTTTTAGGTGCTTGCGCTTTCTTTGGTATTAATGTCATCCCGATTTGCACACCTGCTAAAACGAGAGCCGTTTTTGCTGCTGTTTTCATCGAAAGCCGCCTCTTTTCTTAAGATTCTCCCTGGTAATGCTTTAGAAAATACACAAGAGACTGAAGCTCTACCGCAAGATCTATATGATGAATCCGGATACTGTCAGGCACATTCAGTCTTGCAGGTGTAAAATTAAGAATGCCTTTAATCCCTTTTTTAATAAGCCGGTCTGTGATAGATTGTGCTGCCGGTGCAGGTACGGTTAGAATGGCAACTGGCGTATCCCCAGGCATATTTTCTTCAAGGGTATCCAGATGATAAACCGGCACTCCCCCTACCTCGGTTCCTATTTTGCTTTCATCCACATCAAAGGCAATGGTAATTTGAGTATTATTGTTTTTAGAAAAATTGTAATGTAAAAACGCGGTTCCTAAGTTTCCGACCCCTATTAAAATAACCTTGGTTACTTCATCCTGATCAAGGGTTTTTCGAAAGAAGGAAAGCAAATAGGAAACATTGTAGCCATACCCTTTTTTTCCTAGTGCTCCAAAATAGGAGAAATCACGCCGTATCGTAGCTGAATCTACTTTTACTGCATCACTCAATTCCGCTGAGGAAACCCGCTGTTTCCCTGAAGCATGGAGGTTCTGCAGGAAACGGTAGTATAGCGGCAGGCGTTTTGCTGTCGCCTGGGGTATTTTTGATTGATCTAAATTCACGTCTTATCCCTCACGATCTTCGATGCCTTCATTACGGCTGTAGTCGCCGCTTTTGCCCCCTGTTTTCTTTTGAAGGTAAGTGGGGCCTATAACCATTCCTTTATCAATGGCTTTGCACATATCATAAACAGTCAAAGCGCAGACTGACACGGAAGTTAGCGCTTCCATTTCAATACCTGTACCGCCTTTTGTCCGTGCTTCTGCTACTATATTTAAAAAGAATTCATCTTCTTTTTCTTCCCATTCGAATGCTATATCAATACCGTGAATGGGGATTGGATGACACATGGGTATAATATTGGAGGTCTGCTTGGCAGCCATTATTCCTGCTACTTGTGCAACTGCGAGCACATCACCTTTTCCAATCTCCTGGTTTTTGATTTTTTCGAAGGTTTCCCTGTTCATGCTGACTTTTGATTTAGCAGCAGCTGTGCGTACTGTTGAATCCTTAGAAGTAATATCTACCATTTTCGCTCTGCCCTGTTCATTAAAATGAGTTAAACGCGTCATTACGGAAACCTCTCCTTTACCAAACTATACACTATTTTTTCCTTGTTGTCTTTTTATGACATTACTCTTAGCAAGCAATGCAAAGTGTTGCCCTCATTGATTTCATAGGCTACACTTAAGCTAGCATAATAGAGGTGAAACAAATGATTATTTTACAAGTTCATCAGCTCACAAAATCGTTTGGTGCTGATCTTATTTTATCGAACATTAAACTTGAAATTCAATCAAGAGACCGTATTGCTCTTGTTGGCCGAAACGGCGCTGGTAAATCGACTTTATTGAAAATTATTTCAGGGCAGCTTTCGTATGAATCAGGCGAAATTTTCATGCCGAAAGGCCTTTCTATCGGATACCTTGCCCAAAATACAGGACTTGAATCAAGCCTTACCATTTGGGATGAAATGCTGACTGTGTTTGAGGATCTCAGACAAATGGAGAAAAAAATGCGTTCTTTGGAAGCAGAAATGTCTCATGTTGACCCTACTGCAGGTGCATTTGAAAAGTTAATGAATGAATATGATGCCCTTCAGGTTAGCTTTAATGAAAAAGGCGGTTACCAGTATGAAGCAGATATCCGTTCCGTTCTCCATGGTCTCGGGTTTGCTCAGTTTGACCAAAGCACACTTATTTCCACATTAAGCGGCGGCCAGAAAACCCGTCTTGCGCTTGGAAAACTCCTTTTGACAAAGCCTGAACTTTTAATTCTGGATGAGCCGACAAACCATCTTGATATTGAAACTCTTACTTGGCTTGAACAGTATCTGCAGGGCTATCAGGGTGCCGTTTTAATTGTTTCGCATGACAGATATTTTCTGGATAAAGTCGTTACTCAGGTTTATGAAATTTCACGCCATCAGTCTTCTAAATACATCGGCAACTACAGCCGCTATCTGCAAATAAAAGCAGAGCAATATGAACGTGAACTGAAATTATTTGAGAAGCAGCAAGATGAAGTGGCCAAACTAAAGGATTTTGTTCAAAAAAATCTTGCCAGGGCGTCTACTACGAAAAGGGCGCAAAGCAGACGCAAGCAGCTTGCACGAATGGATTTAATGGACAGGCCGAGCGGTGATGAAAAATCAGCTAACTTCCATTTTGATATTGAAAAACAAACAGGGAACGACGTCCTGAAGGTAAGCAGCCTGGCCGTTTCCTACGATTTAAAGACACCTACCATCTCGAATGTTTCTTTTAACATATCAAGAAAAGATAGCATTGCATTAGTCGGTCCTAATGGAATGGGGAAATCGACTTTGCTTAAAACGCTTATTGGAAAGCTTAAAGCTCTCTCAGGTGATATTCGTATGGGATCAAATGTGAAGATCGGCTACTATGATCAGGAGCAGGCTGAACTCACTTCAAATAAGCGTGTCTTGAATGAACTGTGGGATGACTATCCTTTGAAACCAGAAAAGGAAATTCGCACTGTCCTTGGGAACTTCCTGTTTTCTGGGGATGATGTGCTTAAAACTGTTTCTACCTTAAGCGGCGGAGAGAAGGCACGCCTTGCTTTAGCTAAGCTCATGATGGAAAAGGCCAATTTTTTAATATTGGATGAACCGACAAACCATCTCGATTTGGACAGCAAGGAAGTATTGGAGAATGCCCTTATCGATTATCCTGGTACGATCCTGTTTGTTTCCCATGACCGCTATTTTATTAACAGGCTGGCTACAAAAGTTCTTGAGCTCTCAAAAGAGGCCATTACTGAATACCTCGGTGACTATGATTACTATGTATCAAAAAAACAAGAACAGTTAGAATTGGAACAAATAGAAAACAAAGAAGAGAAAAAGACACCGAAGCCTGAAGAAGATGATAAAAAACTCTCCTATCAGCAGGATAAGGAATTGAAAAAGCTCGAAAGGCAGCGTCAGCGCCGAATTCAGGAAATAGAAAAAGAAATTGCAGAACTCGAACAGCATATTGAGGAAAATGATGAAAAACTTGCTGATCCCGAAATCTATCAAAATCATAAAATGGTTCAGGAAATCAGTGCTAGTACGGACGAAAGCAGGAATAATTTAGAAGTTCTCATGGAAGAATGGGAAATGCTTCTTGAAAATGAACCGCTGGCTGATTAAGCCCGCGGTTTTTTTATCCACACCTTTTTTCTAGCAATTTCAAGTTATCAAGATACTTATACACATTATCCACAATCAACTGACTATTTGTTTATAGAATATGAAGCAGAAAGGCGTTGATATGATTGGATTATTTCCGCATGTGGACAATTGTGCATAACCCTGTGGATAAATAATACGAGAAACAAAATTATACACAGATCAGTCTGATCCATGTGAATTTGAAGAGAAAAAAATAACACCCTCACGTTAGTGAAGGTGTTTTTGTTTTTAGGCCTAAAAAAAACCTAGTATGAAGTTAATTCAAGACCTGGATTTGCATTCATATCCATTTTACTGCGAATCCCTTTTTCAAAGACGACACTTCCTGCTGCCGCAATCATTGCAGCATTATCCGTACATAAAGATAATGGAGGAATGACGAGTTCAATGGATTCCTTATGGCCAAAAGCCTCTTTCAGGGCATTCCGCAGTCCGCTGTTAGCTGCTACGCCCCCAGCCAGAAGAACCTGCTTCACCTTATATTGTTCAGCAGCCTTCAGTGTTTTTGTAACGAGAACTTCAATTACACTTTCCTGAAAGCTTGCTGCTAAATCCTTCGGTTCAATATGAACACCTTTTTGCTCTGCATTATGGAGTGTATTAATAACTGCTGATTTTAACCCGCTGAAGCTAAAATCATAAGAGCCTTCTTCAAGCCAGGCTCTTGGAAGTTTGATAACAGGTTCGCCCTCTTTTGCGAGCCGGTCAATGTGAGGTCCTCCTGGATAAGGCAGCTTTAAGGTTCTGGCTACTTTATCATAAGCTTCTCCAGCTGCATCATCCAGCGTCTCACCAATGACTTCAAAAGATCCATGTTCCTTCATATAAACAAGCTCTGTATGGCCTCCTGATACAACAAGGGCGATAAGAGGGAATTTCATCTCAGCAACGAGCTGATTGGCATAGATGTGCCCTGCAATATGGTGGACGCCAATAAGTGGAAGGCCCTTTGAAAAGGCAAGAGCTTTTGCTGCATTAACGCCAATCAGCAATGCCCCTACAAGCCCTGGCCCTTCTGTTACGGCAATACCGCTAAGCTGATCAAAAGTCAAACCGGACTGTTCCATCGTTTCTTGCAGCACAAGAGTCATTTGTTCAACGTGATGTCTAGAAGCGATCTCAGGAACAACTCCGCCAAATCGTTTATGGCTCTCAATTTGTGAGGAAACGACATTTGCAACAATCTCATGGCCATTCTTAACAATAGCTGCTGCTGTTTCGTCACAGCTTGTTTCAATTGCTAAAATATATTGATCCTGTTTCATGAAATACCCACCCACATTACTAATGCATCTTCCAGATTATCTGTATAGTAGTTTTTACGAATTCCTCCTGATTCAAATCCCAGCTTCTTATAAAGCCCTTGAGCCACGTGATTAGACACACGTACCTCTAAGGAAAGTTTCAGGGCACCGCGCTTTTTCGCTATTGATCTTGCCCGTCTCAAAAGGTGTTCACCAATCTTGTTGCCTCTATATGCAGGCAGGACAGCGATATTGGTTATTTGTGCTTCATCAATAATGACCCATAAACCGCAATAGCCAACGATTTGTCCATCAATTTCAGCTACAAGATAGGTTGCAAACATATTATGCACCACTTCATTATAAAAAGACTCCTTCGTCCATGGCACGTTAAATGATTGCAGCTCCACAAAATGAACGGCATCAATATCTTCTATTGTCATTAATCGAATCGTTACGTCTTTTTCCACAATCCACACCAACTTACTTTTGCTCCTCAAGCCATTTTGCTTCTGCTTCTGCAAGCCTTATATAATTAGGGACAAGTGCATGCACATTCACAGTTTCTTTTTTTAATCCGATTAAAGCAAGCTCCGAAGGCCGGGGATTATGCTGAGTCATCTCACCGAAAAATGCCTGGCTGCCCATCTCTTCCTCTATCATTTTCTGGTGAATCGAGAGGTCGCTTCCAAGAAAGAGAATAGGTTCTTCAAGCTTTTTCAGCTGCTTAATCCAGTCTATTAATAATATGTTTTGATCTGCTGATGTACATTCTATTTCCCTATTTTGGTACCGGTATAAACCAGTATATACCTGGCCACGCCTTGCATCAAATAAAGGACAAATAAAACCATTAAAGAAACGTCCATTTGCAGCCAAAACTTCTAAACTTGATACGGCTGCAGCCGGTATATTTAAAGACCATGCCAGGGTTTTGGCAATAGTTACCCCAATCCTTACCCCTGTGTAGGAACCAGGGCCGTTTGCAACAATGACTTTTTCCAATTCAGAAGGGGTGATGCCGCATTCCTTAAGCAGTCCCTCAATAGCAGGCATCGCCCTGACAGAATGATCTTTTTTGAGATTCGTGATCATTTCTCCCACTACATTGCCATTATTCAATACAGCAATGCCAAGGGTATAATTTGATGTATCAAGCGCTATTGCTTTCATTTTTAAAAAGCTCCTTGCAAAGTTTCAAGTAGGATTCACCTTTAGCAGAAAAGGTAATTTGGCGTCTGTCATTTTCAATGTGAACAATTTCAATATCCAAGCGTTCTTCAGGAAGCTGGTCTTTTATTAGGTGAGCCCATTCAACGACAGTAATGCCCTCTCCTTCAAAATACTCTTCAAATCCAAGATCTTCTTCTTGATCACCTAGACGGTACACGTCCATATGATAGAGAGGAAGCTTGCCTCCGCTATATTCTTTTATGATCGTAAAAGTAGGGCTGTTCACATTGCGTTTAATTCCCAGTCCTTTTGCCAGTCCTTTAGTAAAGGTAGTTTTTCCTGCTCCAAGGTCTCCCTCAAGAGTTAGAACCGCTCCAGGAAAAAGCAAACCAGCAAGTCTTGAAGCCAGTTCCCCCGTATCTTCAGGATGGCTGCTCTCAAAAACAAATGAATTCATTCTATCACCTGCACTTTAATTACCGTTCAAAACTATATACTTATCATACTATACAAGAGAGCGTAAAGCATGCGATGAAAGATTCGGTTTTATCGATTTCAATTTAAAATCTCTCAGGAAGCTTTGCTCTTTAAAGCGTTCCTTTAAGAATATGTATAATGCAGCCTTTGAATATTCTCTTATTAGTGTAACCAAATATTCGTCAGCTATCTTTTAAAAACCATAAAAAAAGCGGAAGGCGGCAGTCTTAGACGACAAGCACAAGTGAAGCTTGGCTTGAAGGCTGTTCTTTAACCTTCTAGACAAATTGGCTTGACGTCTGAGCCGATGGCGCCTAGAGCTAGATTCAACACGCAAACTAAGTTAAGAAATGATATATATTCTGATAACATAAAAAAACGAAACTCACGTTTCGTTTGGATTCTAATAGAATGGCGGTCCCGACCGGGATCGAACCGGCGATCTCCTGCGTGACAGGCAGGCATGTTAACCGCTACACCACGGGACCATTTGGTTGCGGGGACAGGATTTGAACCTGCGACCTTCGGGTTATGAGCCCGACGAGCTACCAGACTGCTCCACCCCGCGATAATATTAAGCAATAATTTATCCATGTTCATAAATATTAAAAATATTTGTCCGGCGATGTCCTACTCTCACAGGGGGAAACCCCCAACTACCATCGGCGCTGAAGAGCTTAACTTCCGTGTTCGGTATGGGAACGGGTGTGGCCTCTTCGCCATCATTACCAGACAAATATAGAAGAGATTGC
>NZ_JBMKNV010000022.1:0-32715 GCF_049220665.1 Chryseobacillus diguaensis | reverse complement strand
TTCTTCTAAAGTTTAACATTTATTAAAATTATTTGCAAGAAGACATAAACACAGCCATTTTTGCCACTCGTGAATTTTCACACCTAGTATTGGATTCTTATGTTGTTCTTATTCAAGTAAAGCACCCTTTTGTTTAAGTACATTCTTTCACAAACTATATCGCAAACTGTTTATTTAGCCAGTCATATTTTTTCTTTTAAAAATCTTTTTTATAAACTGAATATTTACACTCATTTAACCTTTCCCTAACAACAAATTAACACACGCATAACATTCAACTTTTATTCTTAGCGTAAGTTCTTATTAACGATTGGAGTTGAAGAAAATGAAGAAACGGAAGAAAATGAAATCAAAGAAAACCGCACTTGGACTCGCTACTGGTGTTCTTGCATTGAGCAGCCTATTTGCAACACAGAGTTTTGCAGTGAAGTCGAAAGCAACGACTTCCCCTCTTATGCATAGGACCAGTCACCATGACAATCAAATCAAACGAGTTTTATTGATTAGTGTAGACGGTATGCATGCAACCGACCTTGCGAACTACGAGAGAAACAATCCTTATTCCAATATGGCTGCTTTAAGCAATCATGGAATTACATACTCCAATGCATCGACTTCTAAGCCATCTGACTCGTTCCCAGGCTTATTGTCTATGGTAACAGGTGGTTCACCAAACTCAACTGGCGTAATTTATGATAATAGTTATGATCGGACACTTTTACCCCCTACTGGATGGAATGCTGGAGATAAACCAGGAACAAATGTTCTGTACGACGAGACTATTGATAATAATTCGGACTTAATCAATGGAGGTGGCGGAATCAATCCAGCTATGCTTCCGCGTGACTCTGTAACAAAACAACCGGTATATCCCCACAATTATGTAAGGGTTAATACAATTTTTGAAGTGGTCGAAAATGCTGGTTTGCACACTGCATGGGCGGATAAGCATTTGGCATATGATTTACTGAATGGTCCGTCTGGAAAAGGTGTAGAAGACTTGTATACACCTGAAATCGCAGCCAACGGTGATGCGACGAAGAGCATCGCGACAACTGAAGCAAATGATGATTTAAAAGTGAAGGCTATTCAGAATGAAATTGATGGAAAAGATCATACAGGAACAAAATCCGAACCAGTACCTTCTATGTTCGGTATGAATTTCCAAGAAGTCAGCGTTGCGCAAAAACTCCCTGGAAATGGTTATAAAGATGGAAACGGAACATTCAGTGCAGGACTTGCAGATGCTATGAAACATACCGATGAATCGATCGGCAAAATCGTGAATGAATTGAAGAAAAAAAATCTGTATGATTCTACCATGATCGTTCTTACTGCCAAACATGGACAATCTCCAATGGATCCTGCTAAATTGAAAATAACAGATAAAAACCTGATCACTGAAGGTGTTCCATCTAATCTGATTGCACAATTGACTACAGATGATACTGCGATGATCTGGTTGACTGACCAATCCAAAACTGCTGAAGTGGTAGCTGCTATCAATAAGAATAAAGATAAAGCGAATATTAAGGAAGTAACTTCATATGTTACAACCCCATCAAAATGGCTATTCAATAACCCTGCTAAAGATTCAAGGGTACCTGATATTGTCATTCAACCAAAAGATGGAGTAATCTATACAAAACCAGGCAAAAAGATTGCCGAACATGGCGGATTCAGCAAAGATGATACGAACGTTGCTTTATTAGTTTCAGTTCCAGGAATGGATAAAGCAAAGAAAAGCAATGAAACTGTCCAAACAACGCAAATTGCGCCAACCATTTTAAAAGAACTTGGATTAAATCCAGATGCTCTTCAAGCAGTACAAAAGGAACATACACAGTTATTGCCTGGAATTGAAAAAGAGTCATTTGAGAAGAAAGATAAAGATGTAAACAAAGATAGAGATTAAAGAAGAAAAACAACAGCCGAGGAATAGTCCTCGGCTGTTGTTTATGTTTAAAAAAGACTTTCTGGATAAAAAATAAACATCCAGAGACTATTTATTTTAGTCCGCCGTATAAATTTTTATCATGTTCCTTCTAAATATTTTCCATTAAGGAACTGTCCAAATCCAGGAAGAGCAATACTCCAAAAAAGCATTTCAATTTTACGGTTGCTTTTTCTCATTCACTTCCCAACTTTACATTAAACTTTTAAAAGACCATTCATTATAATTGTTGCGTTGATAATTTCTCTCTATCATCTGCCAATGGTGGTTGTTCAGCCCATTTGTTTTCAACCATAAGATTAAACCCATCTCCCATGTACTTGCCCAATTCAGCTAAAAGCCTTGAGTAATGCATTGTCAAGTCAATCCGTTGGCATGTACCTATGGCTGAACCATATACACCAATGGATGTGGAACCAAAAAGCGATTTATGAAACATCATAAGGCGATCAGAAAAAGGGGCGGTTGTTGAGTGCGTGACTTCTGATTCCTCTGATTTTGGTTGAGGAAGGTGCTCTTGAGACAATATTGATTCAAAAATCTCAATATGTTTGGTGTAGATTTCTACACCGCGCCATAAATATTTCTTAACCTCTTGGGATTTTGCCGCTTGTGCGAATGCTATGGTGATGGATTTGCTTAATTGGATTTTTTTTAAATCCCAAAAAACATTGCTTATCTCAATGCAGCTTAACGGTCTTTTCCCCCCAAGCAGTCCTTCCATGAATTTTTTCTTTTCAATAAACTCATATTTATCTGAAGGGTTGATGAATGGTGGTCTCGATACAATTCCTTTTTCTAATAGTAAATCCAATGATATGTTGAAAAGCTCCATTGTTTCATTCTGGCATTGAACGAAATAATCTCGTATGTCTCGACGCATATTTGTCGTTAAAGCAGCGGCATATCCTGCCAAACCGTTGACACTCATTATGTAGGTATAAGTTAAGCACAATTCGTCTGAAAACAATCAAGGAGCCGCCAAATATACATCATCCTCGGTGAATCCGTGAGGAATGGGAAATTTCTCTTGCGTGAAGTAATCTTTAATTTTTGTAATATGCCCTTCAGCTATTCTCAAAGAAAATTCCAAAATAGGACGAATAGATACGTCTTCTACAATTTTAATCATGTATGTGTAAACACATATCGCCATTGTGTCATTTTGATACTGTGCCCAAATGTTTGCGATTTCAGGAGCAGTAAGCCTTACGCTATGCGGTGTTTCCTCGTTTATCTTACTTTCAACCATGTTATTGATCCCTCCACAAATAAACACTTTATTTTGTATTATTTGTAGAAATTCATTATTAATACGAGTTATCATCCATATCTGTTCTGCCGATAATTTTTCATTGTATCTTCCAGCATTTCCAAAGGAGGTTTTTCTTGCTGGAAAACCTCATGTTTTCTTCTTAAATATAAATCTTTATCTTGATAGATCCACTCTGAAAATGCTTTAATGGTTTTTCTTCCACTTACAAAAACCCTATGATGTTTGCTGCTATAGGTTTTAAGATCTGGATTAAATCCTTTTAGTCTAAGAATATCTTTTAGTGAGTTCATATATTCATAAGAACCCCCAACAAAGCTAATAAAATATCCTTTATAGTTTATATTTCCATCCCCCCTTACAAAGTGACTCAAATACTCTTCAGGAACAGATGGGAATTTCACTTCGAGTGATTTTTTGGAGGTAATTCCAAATATCTCAATAAGATCATGTTTCATGACTTTGCTATTTAGATTTAAGCTATATACTCCTGTATGAGGATTTTGATATAGAACTTGATCAGAACCAATTTCATTTCTAATTTGCTCTAATATCGATTTGTTTTTTGTGCGAAACTAACGGTTTGCTGAGAACTCGCGATGAAGCCATCCGCGATAAAAAATCCTAAAATATAGGCCATGTTATTAGACCAAGTTTTAAAATAATGTTCATTGAGTTTATATTTCCTCTTCCAATCGCCAAAAGGTCTCTTCGGAACATAATTTTCAGTCAGCACCTGACGAACATATCTGGGGAAACATTTGCTGCTTCTGCTATTTCGGTGGTACCCTTCCCTTCCCTGGTAAAGCTGAATCATCTCTTCAATTTCCATTGTTCTTTTCCTTGGCCCTCTTCTTCTTAGCTCCGCCTCTTCTCTAATTGGAAAGTATTTCCACTTTTATTATAGGAACAAACGTTCTTTAGTGCAAATAAGAGCATTTTTTAAAAAAAACGCCAGGCTTTACGTTATCAATGGACAGTTGATAAAGAAAGCTTTTAAAGAATTGGCAGTATTATTTCGACCTCTGTCCCTTCTCCTTCTGTACTTTTTATTTCTATCTTCCCTTTATGCAGTTTTATTATGTTTTTCGCTATAGATAACCCAAGGCCTGAACTACCCGTTTCTCTGTTCCTTGCTTTATCTACCCGATAAAACCGCTCAAAAATATGCCCAATTTCATTTTTGGGGATGCCAATACCATAATCTTTAATTCGTATAAACGCGGATTTTTCATTCTTTTCTAAGAAAATCTCTATTTTTTCAGAACTGTACTTCATTGCGTTATCAAGAATGATGATAATCAATTGCTCTAATTTTAATTCATCTGCACCTATCATAACGGCTGCTTCTCTGCAATGAAATACCATCTCTCTTTTAAACACATGTTGCATCTGATTCAATATGCTGCTTAGTACTAAAACTAAATCCACTGATTCCATTTCTAAAACTGTTTCTTTCTCAGAAACAGCTAAATCTAATAGATATTCAGTCATTTTTTGTATCCTGGTTGCTTCTGAATAGATAGCTTGTGATGCTTCTAAAATCATTTTACGATCTTGAAACCCACGCCGTATTAGCAAGTTTGAATAACTTTTGATGACTGTTAAAGGCGTTTTCAACTCATGAGAAGCATCAGAAACGAATTGTTTTTGTCTTTGGCTATTCTCTTCTAGCCGTGCTATCATCCGGTTGAACGTAAAAGCTAATTTTTCGAGTTCATCATTTGTTGCATTAGGAAAAAGAATAGGCTTCATAACTCCACTCTGCTCGATTCCTTCCATCGTGCCAATCATTTTTGAAATGGGTTTTATGATTAAACCCGACAGCCATCTTCCTCCAAGAAGGGATAAAATGATTGCTAGTCCAGAACAGACGAGTAAGATAGACTTTAATACATCTTTTCTCATTTCAAGACCTGTCAGCCTTTCCCCTATTTCAAGGGTAGCTGTTTTGGAATCGACAGATTTCACTGGGATACGAATAATCAGTATTTGTTCTTCCCCATTTTTTTCATGAATTTTACGTAATTCAGTTTCTTTCTTGGTTGTGTACTTTGATTCTATAATGGACAGCTTCTTATCATTTGTTACTTGCTCAATTAGTTTAGAATCAGAATTCACAATTCTAATAAATGAATGCTCAGTGAGATACGAGTCTAAGAATGACCTTTCATAAGTCCTAGTATCATTTCTCTCAACTTTCTTAAGGATTGTATCAGATCGCTGAGAGAGTGTTTCTTTTTCCATATTTACAGTCATTTCTATAAAAGAAAAATAAACAACAGTGTTTACGATTAATAGAATGATCAGTAACCAAGTTGTAGTCAAAAGATTAATTTTTGTCGTGATCTTCATTTATTTCTCCCTTATTGTATACCCAACACCCCGGACAGTTGTTATGAGCTGGTGTTCTTCATCTGCATCTATTTTTTTTCTTAAATAACGAATATACACATCAATAACGTTTGTTTCTCCCTCGTATTCATAACCCCATACATTTGTGATAATACCTTCACGGGTAACAATTTTGTTTTTATTTATTAATAAATACACCAGCAGATCAAACTCTTTTGGTGTTAAGGTAATGGATTTGGAATTTCGGTTTACTTCTCTCGTCTCGGTATTAACTACTAGGTCAGAGGCTGAAAGTACCGGTTTTTTTTTGCCGTCTTCAGACTTACCCAGTAACATATCATTATAACGGATGCTTGATCGTATACGGGCCAGCACCTCTTCTATCTCGAAAGGCTTTGTAATATAATCGTTAGCCCCCAAATCCAATCCCTGGACCTTATCAAGAGTTGTATTTCTTGCAGTGAGCAGCAAAACGGGAGTATGACGATCTTCTTTTCTCAATCTTCTTAATACTTCAATACCGCTGATTTCAGGCAGCATAACGTCCAGCAAAATTAGATCAGGCTTCGCGTTAAAAGCTGTTTCTAGCCCAGCTTTCCCGTCATGCTCCATTGTTACGTCGTATCCTTCAAATTCAAGTTCTATCTTTAATACTTTTGCTATTTTCTTTTCATCTTCCACAATTAAAATGCGCTTATTCATCGGTTTTCCTGCTTTCATTTCGATCTATTTCCTAGTGCTTAATATACAGCAATCCTTATTAATTCAAAGAGCAGAAAATTAAAAAACATCCAAACGATTCCATAAACATAACCACCTGCAATATCACTTGGCAAGAACGAATTGAAAACTATGTTTAAGGCCGCCAGTACAATCAGCAAAAAGATACAAAGGAACGGAGCGGCAAGCTGAAAATATCTAACTGAAGTATGCCTAATGAGCAAGAACAGACGAGTTCCGTACAAGATCATTGTAAACATAGCTCTTTCATCAGGAAAGGAAGAAGAAAGCGGAATCTTTGATGAAAGAAAGGAATGAATGAATGCCAGAGTTTGGATTACCAGAAAATGATAAAGATGAGATCCTCCCAGCACGACAAGCAATAAAATGGCTTCAAGCCCCTTGTTTCTGCCCTTTTGCCATACGATTAAAAGAGAAGCAACAGCAATTCCGAGAAGAATAATGGGGGATTGCAATAGAAGAATGTCTTTAGCGGTTTTTAACCAACTTATTGTAAATAAGGAATGTGCATAATAAAAGCTGTTATTTCATTAAACTTGGAGAACTCGTTGTTAAGATAATCCTGTGCAAGTCCAAACATAAGGACGATCATTCCTAATAGAGATAAGAATAGCAGGATAAGAAATATTTCTGTCTTTCTGATGGTATGAAATCGCACTGTCAGCTTACGAAGAAATTGCTTCAGAAAAGCTTTGATTTGGTTTCTAAAGATCCTATATACGGCAAGGAATACAAAAAAAATGGCAAGGATGATGATCAGATCAACGAAATATCTTCCTGCAAGCTTATGAAAATCCTCCCACCGATGGCCAAGAAGTTTTCCAAGTGTGATAAAACAAAATGCCCATAAACTTGCTCCAATATAAGCAGGAACTATAAAAGTCCGAAAAGGCATTTTCGAGATTCCTGCGACATAGCCTGTCAGATGACGAACACCAGGAATAAAATATGCAAATAACAGCAAAATTTTCCCCGAACGTTCAAACCAGGAAGCGGTCTTTTCATAATTTTTTGGACCCAGGTGCACGTACCGTCCGTATCTTTCAATCAGTTTGTAACCGCCCATCTTCCCAATCCAATAAGTAAGAGTAATGCCAATTCCCCCAGCGGCAAAGGCTGTCAAAATAGCCAATATATAACTCATTTTTCCCTGATAAACAAAATAACCTGCATAACTCATAAGAAATTCGCCGGATACAGGAAGCGCAAGCAGCTCCAGTACAATACTGAAAAATAATATTAAGTAACTGTGATGTTCAAATATTGAAATAAGATGACTCATCTATTTTCCTCCACGCTATGTCTCATTGCATCAGTGATTAGTTGATAACCCCGTACAATTTCAGGGTTTACCACACTATAGCACTAATTTTGGTGATTATTTTCTTTTTAATCCTTTTTTAATGTAAATATTAGGGCATTTTTAGTTTGCAGCTCTATACTCAGGCTACTCAGCTGGAGGATTCAGCGGGTTTTATTAAATGAATTAACAAAGGAGTATTAAACTATGAATTATGAATTGTTTCAGCTGATCAATAGATGGTCAGATCATTTCACTTTGCTGGATGAGGCCATGATTGGCCTTACGTATAGTGTTCCTTATGCAGCATTATTTATTTTTATTGCTGTATGGTTCAAATCAAGAAGCATAAAAAATAAATATACGGCTTTATATGCTGCCTTTTCTTCTGTTTTAGGACTCATAACAAACGCAATCCTTCATCACGTGTATTATCATCCACGTCCTTTTATAGGACATCATGTGCATCAATTGATTCCGCATACGGCAGACTCGTCCTTTGTCAGTGATCATTCTGTTTTGGTCTTTGCTTTAGCTTTCACACTGATGTTACGAAGAGATTCATTCAGATACATTGTGTTAGTTTGGGCAATTGCTGTGGGTATATCAAGGGTCTATACAGGAGTTCATTATCCAGCGGACGTTATTGGATCTGCTATTATTTCTTTTGGCACAAGTATTTTAGTCATTAGGCATGGTCATATTCTTGAACCTATAATGAGGGTTATATTTAATATGTATACACGCTTAACAGCATTTTTCACTGTATTAGTTAAGAATGAAAAGTAATTCTAATATAAATATCTATTTATATTTAACATAAACCGATCAGACATTTAATAAATGATCGGTTTAAAGCTTGGTTAGATAATAAACTAAAAATCAAGTACTTGTTTTATTTTTCTGACCCAATAGTTATTGATACTCGCTGATCTAACGAAAACATATCGAATTGGTCCCCCGCTGAATATAATTATTATTGGACAGCTTTCTTAACCCCACATCAATCTATCTTCTTTCTTATAAAAAACAAACTGCCGACAGACCCTTTTTTAAGAGATTTTTGTCAACAGTCTAAGAGCAACTTAACTTAGCAATTATTTCTCCATTCACATTGTTGTATTCAACATCGAATGGAGTTATATCCTAATTAATTAATGTAAACCACTTTATCAATACCTTGCTTCATTGGTTTAGTATCATTTTTTTCTCTAAAAAAATTCAGTTTAAAAAACTCATTTGTATCAAAAAGATAATTTTCACATAATGTTAATTTTGACCTTGGTGAATCCTTTACGCATAAAATATTAATTTGTTAAATTTCAATTGTATAGACCTTTCCCTTTTGCAACACGCTGCCATATTTCAGGATGGCGATTCAGTTGTGATTTGACACGATGTAAAATAAATGCTTCTCGTAGTTCAACAATATTGCTGTTCACTGTGAGAGCTGGGGGTGAAAATCCACATTGTCTCTAGAGTTTGATACGCATTTACCACTGACTCCTTGGTTATGAGGAACTTCTTTCTCCAACTTCCTTATTATTTTCGTGATTATTTTGGTGAACGAGTTATCTATTATTCGAACGATGATTATCACTGGAGTTGTTTTTTGGAAAAGTATGACCCAATCGTTACATATCCAAACTTTCAAAATAAATTTCTCTCCTTCAAAAAAAGAAGCAGCCTTGAAGTTAATGATTCATCAAGGCTTGATTTTCTCCTATCCCCCTTATATAGCTACTCCCGCCATCTCCAATCCATTTCATCATCATAATGGAGTTCAATTTTTAGTATTTAACCATTAGAATTTGAAATAAACCAAAATTCTTCATTAAGCAAGGCTTCAATACAGTTGTCCTCTTGAAAATCCCCTCCTTTATCGGTGAGCTCTTCAAAAAATGCTTTAAATTTTAAAAAGTCCATTTGGTTTGATCCACCGTAATTCTACATGCCTGATTCGTAATTTCCCAGGATTTTATCTTGGATAAGCAATATCATTATCTCCGCACCTTTTGTCTAATTCGACTGGGTTTTTTCGATAATTTTCCATATTCCCTTACTAAACAGTAAAGCTAGTGAATAGGCAAACCAATCAAAAACTTTTCAATCCCCAACCTCTACTTGGCGCTGTCGTATCATAATAGTTATATTTTCTTACAAGGTTTTGGTTCAAGAATAAAAAGGACTGTAAGGAAATCTCACACTTTTACTGAAATTGTATAGTAAATCATTTATTCTAAAAAAAATCAACAGGGAGGGATATAAAAATAAGTGACTTGGATCATTCAACTGATTATTATTTTAGTGTTTCTTTTGTTTGGAAAATTAATAAGTACTATATTCCACATCCCAATTCCGGGGAGCGTTATTGGAATGATTATGTTACTCGTGGCTTTAATTGCCGGATTTATGAAATTGGAATGGATTGAAAAGGTGGCAGCTTTTCAGATAAAACATCTGACTTTGCTTTTTGTCCCGCTTGTAATCGGTTTGTTCTTATCCCCGAACCTGATGTCCCTTCTGGATTTGAGTTTTATTTTTGCTTTGATCATCAGCAGCTTATGCTGCCTGCTGGGAACTGCCTTTTCTGTAGAATGGTTTGAAAAGCAAAAAAGGAGGAGCCGAAAATGAGTACATTCCTGGTCAGTATTATCTGTTGTATGGCCACCACCATAATATGGTACATGATCAGCCTTAAAATATTCCGGCAGTTTAAGAGAAACTGGCTGAATCCATTGTATACCTCTCCAGTCTTTATACTCGCGTTTCTTTTTTTATTCCATGTCCCTTTCACAACATACCAACAGGGAAGTTTTATTTTCGAGCAGCTTTTACAATTGTCCATCGTTTCTTTTGCTGTACCGCTATATAAACAATGGCCAATATTTATACGTAACGTCAATAAGATTTTCTCTGGAGTTCTTACCGGGACAGTATTAGGCATTTTAGCGGTGTTCTTCATGGCAAAGCTTTTTCATTTTAACCATGAAGTGCTGGCTTCTTTGATTCCACGATCAGTTACCCTGCCAATCGCCTTATCTGTTTCAAACGGCCTTGGGGGCATCACTTCCACTACTGTATTCTTCGTCTTGTCTTCAGGCCTTTTTTCAGTAATATTCGGACCTCACTTCCTTGAAAAGGCCGGGATTACAAGCAAAGCCGCCAGAGGCCTTGCAATGGGAACTTCTGCCCAAATGCTTGGAGCTAACCGATCCATGCTTTGGGGTGAGGAAGAAGGAGCTTTGGGATGCATAGCCATGGCTACCTCGGCCATTTTTCTGTCGGCAATGTTGCCGCTCCTCCTTTTTCTACTATAAAAACTCCAATTGAAAGAAGGAATATCGATGTATGATACTAAAGAAATCATGTTAGCCCAAAAAATTATTCAGTTGGATCTCCTAAGAGATCAACTTCTTGAGGAATTGATCCAAACGGCTGGCTCTCGTACCCATAAGCTCATTAGAATTGTACAAAATAATGGAATAAAAGGAGTGTCTTAAATGTCTTAAACTCCGTTCTGTCTTTGCAAAAATTAAAGAACTATTGAATGCAAGGGTTTTTCAAGAAACGGACCAGCAACTATATAGTTTCACTTTTAGTGAACTGGAAACCTTGAGCCGATGAAACAGTAAATCAGATAATGAAAAATAGCATAAACCTGAACCATTGTGAGTAATCATGATGGTTCTATTTTTTTTAAAAGATGCCAAGAAAAATGTTTTATTTTGGTTTTATTACTTGCTCCTCGGTGCAATATCAGCTGTATCCTTAAAGGGACATCATAATAATTAATAAGGTTAATTCTAAAGAGGCGTATAGAACACAGGGTTTTCCCCACAAAAACAGGTGCAGCATGATTCCATATTCACCTGCGATAGCGTTTGGGACGCAACCCATTATACTCAAGCCCCCATTACTTTAAATGCATTCATTCACAATTTGGCAGCACTGCTCCTATTGGTTATATTTTTAGAAATCCGAGAAGTTTATTTTTACCAAATATAATTTGTTTTATTTGCTATAAAGCGTTTTTTTACTATAACAATAATCATTAATATATTGAAAACAATATAAAAGTAACCCTCTTATAAAGTTAATGAATAAGTATTGAATTTTTGTTAATTTTACTAAGGAAAATATTTTAAAACGTTTTAAATATTTTAATCCTTTGAAGGTAAATAAAATGTGAAGAATAGTATTAAAAATTAAATATAATGGATATTTACCGCAAGTAAATTTTAACACCCAAAGGCTAGTGACTATGTAAGGACCAAAATTAAAAAAATTCATGCTATTTAAGGGGCCTATCCCTTTGTAAAATCTCCACCATTTTTTCTTTTCACCATATAGATCTATTGCTTTTGTGAATGTGGCCATAAATATTGCAGCTGGGAGATATTTTTTTAATGCTTTCCTACCTAGGAAAGGTACAGTTAACCATGGGAGAATTAGTATAGCCAGTAAAAATAATTTTGAGTTTTTCATTATTCCGTCTCCAAAGTTTAGATTATGTTAAACCAGATCCTTGCATTTTAATCTGCCCTGTTTATCATTATCATTCATTTTTTCTGTTTTCTATAATATGTACATCATCGGTCATATATATTTCGAAAGTTCTCAATGGGTAGAAAAGGAATTGTTGGATAAAGGTCTTTATATAAGGTGGCTAAGGGATTTCCTTAACATTGTATTGTGCTAAAACTGAACAGCTTATTTTGTTATGACCTGAAAGCCCCAAGGGACAATGCTTCTTTTTGTGACTAGTTATACCTGAAAACCAAATATTTTTGCCCTAAGAAATTTAACAGTGTATACAGTGAGGTGCCTAAGAGAACAGCTGCTACATCCTGAGCCATAAGATGTGTATATTCAATTAAATGATTAAACCAATAAGCGGCATATTCTCCCCCAGAGAAAGAAACAAAATAGCAAATAAGAACTACTATAAAAAAACGAGGAATGCTTTTTTTAAAAGAGGTCTGGCTGTCAAATGTAAAAGATCGATTTAATAAAAAACTTACAGCACCACCAACAGTATTTCCCACAAAAGTGGATATCCAATAAGATAAATGAAATACGGTCATTAATAGAAAAACTGTAGACAATCCTACTAACGTGTTAATAAACCCAACAAGTAAGAACCGGAGAAACAAGTTATTAAGTGGTTTCAGGTAATTGTCTAAGCTCATAGTTATACATTGCTTCTCCTTCTAAATGATTTAGGTGCTGCGGGAACGGTAAGTTATATGAATCAATATCTACAATATATTTAGGACGCCGCTTCGTTTCTTTATAAATTTTTCCTATATATTCACCAACTAATCCAATTGCTATTAATTGCAAACCCCCTATCAGCCAAATGGACGTAATAAGGGATGTCCACCCTGTCTGTGTCGTACCAAAAAACTTCAAAAATAAAAAGTAAATACTAAAAAGAAAACTTACAAAAAACGTAACCAACCCAATCGATAACACAAATCGAATAGGGATTACTGAAAATGAAGTGATTCCATCAAAAGCAAAGGAAACCATTTTCTTTAAAGGATACTTTGTCTGTCCTGCAAGTCTTTCTTTTCGATCATAAAATACGCTGGTTGATTTAAACCCTATCAGAGGGACAATACCTCTTAAGAATAAATTGGCCTCCTCAAACCTTTGAAGTTCTTCAATTGCGCGCTTACTCATTAATCGATAATCGGCATGGTTATAAATAAGTTCGATTCCTAATTTTTTCATCAATTTATAAAACCATTCAGCTGTTTTACGTTTGAAAAGGGTGTCAGTATTCCGTTTCTCCCGAACTCCGTAAACAATTTCATACCCCGCCTGGAACTTGTTTATAAATTCTTGAATAACCTTTATATCATCCTGTAAATCCGCATCGATAGAAACAATGCAATCCGACGCATCTTTTGCTGTGAATAAACCTGCTAATAAAGCATTTTGGTGACCAACATTTTTGGCTAATTTTAATCCACGGACATGCTCATTATGTAAACTTGCTTTATAGATAATCGACCACGTTCTATCAGCACTTCCGTCATCAACAAATAGTATTTTACTTCTGCTTGAAATAAGACCATCGTTTATAAAATTAGTTATTAGCTTATCAAGCTGATGAATGGTATTAGGAAGAACTTCTTCTTCATTGTAACAGGGAACAACGATTGTCAGTATTTGTTGATTCATGATGGTCCGTCCTCCAAGGTGTTTACTTGATTTTATATAAATAAATCTTCCAAGCTGATTGAGGAGATTCAAATACTCCATCCATTTCTAATTTATTCTTTTCTGCATTATCGATGGGAACTGCTGAAAAAATGTACCTTCCCCCAATCTCCTTTAACGTATCAATGTTAAGTTCAAGGTTCTCTAATCGTTTCTTTGTATTTTTTTTAAACATGTAGTTTTTGCCTAGTTCATTGGTGAAAATATAGCATCTTCCCCCCCATTCATCGAAATAAATTTGCAGGTTATTATTTTTTGCTAATTCTTTTTCAATGATTCTTCGAAAAGCAAATTTGTATGCCAATGGATAGAAATTATTATAGGAGTCAAGAGTATAAAAACCATTATATTGAGCGATAGCAGGGTGGATTCCAAGGCTTATCACTCGGTAATCACTTTGTGGGAGTCCAATATGTTCTTTGACTTTCTTGAATATATCTTCTGCGTAAAACTCTTTTACGGATGGTTTTTTATGATACATTATTTCCTCATTAAAGGTTCCCAATAGAATAATTTGAGCAAGAATACACGCTGTTACGAACGGCTTCCATTTTTGGGGAAAATGATTGAATAAAATTTTTAAACCAAGAGCAAAACCAAGATAGATAACCAACGGCCTTAAAAAATGAAACCTGGCAAAATTAAAGGTATTTAGAAAATGGAAACGCGCAGTAAGAGGAAGCCATCCTTTATAGAACCAAAAAGCATACCAGGCTGATAAAATAAAATTAAGGACAAACAAAAAGACAAATTCCCTTTCCTGTTCCCATCGTTTTTTCCGAATAACTATATACAGCGCAGTCAGGGTTACGGGTAGAATGATTAAACCATGAACTGTCATTACATGGGTGTGACCCAATACAAAGTTCTTCAATGTCAGCCGGACTGCTCTCCATAATGGCAATCTTGCATGAAAGTATTGGTCTCTGCTATTCGGTTCATTTGAAAATAAGAAAGAATAGATTAAGCGATACTCAACAATAAAATAGACCATTATCATGTATGCAATTGAAAGTAAGAAGGGAATATTCCACCCTTTTCCTCTAAGAAAATCACTTACCCAGAGAATACTTATTGCAAATAAAAAGAAGAAAAAACCTAAAACGAAACTGGAATAGAAAGGAAGCAGGGTGAGAACCAGGAAATTTTTCCATTCTCTCTCTCCTTTCCGGATATTTAAAAAGGCCCAGAGTGCAAGCGGCATCCCTAAAGTACTTAGCATCCCTGAAGGCCAGAAAGGAGTTAGGGAAAACGTTAAAGCTGCCCCAACCCTTATTAGTCCCCATTCTTTATCAAATAAAAAATGTTTTTTTAAAAGGAGATACATTCCGATAAAAGCAATTATTCTCGTAATCGTTTGGCTTAAAGCATAAGCTGTCATTGTTGGAAATAAGGAATACAACCAAACAAGCCCATTCAATTCAGAGCCTAATGCATTTCGTGGAAGCCCATTCATTATTTGTGGAATATTACCATTTAATCCGCCAAATAAATATCCAGATGTATTTAATACTTTGTACCAAGCCAGATTGGAATCTAAATTATCATGGACACGAATATGGGCATTTTCTCTAAGAATGAATAAAGGTGCCAAATATAGACAAATTACAATAAAAGCAATAAAAATAAGGATTTGCTCATTTTTTATTTTGTACTTAAACACCATGTACACACCTCTATGACATATGAAGGTATAGTGCTAATAACTTTTACAAATTTCGAGATAATATCCCCATTTTTAGAATCAATTACATATTGTAAGTTTTTAACAATCAGATAGGCATAATATTTGGCCTTCTCTGGACTTAAAAGTGGAATTGGATTGCAATGTGAAAATATCGGTGATTCTGCAATGGCTGAACAAAATTCGTAAATTTTATATAAAGAAATAAAAAGGCTTCGGATGCGTTATGGCAAACTCACTTCTAAAATCTTGCCCATAAAAAGAAACAGGCGCATTCCTTATTAGAGAAATGAGCCTGTTTGATGAAAATAGAGCTACTAAAATTATGGTATGTAACTATTTTAAAAGGAAATAAAATCACATTTTTGGGGCCTCCATCCCAAAATTAGCCCATTCTTCTTTTGATTTTACTTGTACGCCTAAAAGGCACAATACCCGTAACAGGAAGCAAGCTTTTTTCATAAAAAAATGACCGATCAAACTCTAGAAAGAGATTGTTCGGTCATTTTACAGTGCACTTTATTGTTTTACAGCATGAAGATAATGAATGGTTTCAAAGGCTGCTAGGTAATCTTTTCGATTGTCAAAATAAAGTTCGCTAATTTTAGCCGGTGATGTTCATAAATGAGTAAACTTGATTTTTCTAACATATTCTCAATTTCATTAAGAAAAACATGATTTCATTGGTTCTCCGCTTGCTGAAGCCATTTTCAACTTTATTATAGATTCCTTTTTCTTTAAATAGTTTTTCGTCTGCATTCCTGATGGGACTTTAGCAAATAAATGATCAATCAAGCTTGAATTTTCCTCTTTAGTTCATAAGACTAAAGAAAGTTTTTTTGTTGTTATTAAACCCTTTATCTATTAGATTTTGATCGGAATGATTTCATACAAAAATTGAAGAAATTTTACATATTGTCTTCATACTGTACATTACTGAATGGTTTTACATAGTAATGTTTTTATTTAACCATGGACATACTAAATGGTGTTATTATTTAAGATATCAATTTGACTTAAAAAAAACGGAGGAACCCAATTTGACTAATGAAAAGAACCTTTCACTGCAAACAAAAATGGAATATATTTGGAAAAATACTTGTGGATCATGGCAAAATTGTACGGAAACAGCAATTCAGTCGTTCTTAGCACAATGCCAAGAAAATAATATAGACCCGCAATATTGTATGAGCTGGGTAGAACAACATAGTGCACAAATACCTGGCTGGACTTCCGTTTCAAAAGTATCTCTTGACTGGGTTAATCAGCATACTTCCACTGGTTCACCCATTTCATTAAATGAAAAGGGTCTTTCCTAATTAGTAGAGAAATGATTTAAAATAAGGAATACCTTGTTCAAGATGTAAAAAACAAACCTTTTACTGGAAATGCGCTTGATTGTTGCTTAGTTGTCTGATAAGTATGGCTGCAGGTTCAGTAAATTTCCTCTTTTGATCTAAGGCAGCAATTTAGCGATAGATAAATTATTGAACTGTTTTGCCTTTCCCTAGACATGCTGGGAGTAGCTTATAAATTTACCCATTTTCTTTTGAAACAATTTACTTTTCGTGGTAATCACAACTCCATGCAACCTATAGATAAATACTTTAACTATTTGATTGCTTATTTGAAGGGCTATATCCAGCTCTTTTAAGTACCCAAATGACCCTTCCAGTCACTTAGCAGCTTCAAACCATCGTCTGAATATTTGCCTTTTTCTTTATCCTTTTTCATTTATTCACCTCAAGTTTAATTGAATTATTAAATTATATCTTTAGGACCTGTAAAAAAGCATCCTGTTAAGTTAGCAAAAAAATAAAAAGCTCCGGGAGAGCCGGAACTTGGATCTATTATTTATGCATGCCTTTATGCTATTTTTAGCGTAACTCATGGCAGATCGAACTTTATTTTCGTAACCGTATCTACCGTAGTCATATAATATTGACCCATCCAGCCTTTGTTATATCCTCCTGCAGCAGCTTCCCATCAACCCAGACCCAAGCTAGGAATCTATGGTATTTATCGTACAGATTTTTGCCATCCGTCTCAAATGTAATTTGCTTGATGAGGCAATGATAGGCGTTACGAATAGTGTTCCTTATGTAGCATTATTTATTTTAATTATTGAGTTCGTTCAATAACTGAAGTCCTACGTTTGAATAACTGAATAACAATATCCTTTTTCCCGGACATAATTAACGGGCTTACTTACACATTTATGTCAAATTGCAGGATACTTACACTTTTATGTCATAAAAAATTGACACAAAAGTGTAAGTACAATAATCTAAACGTTGATTTATCAGTAGTTAAATACTTACACTTTAATGTCATCCTTCACCTGTTGACTATTGACACGAGCTAAATTAGTTCCTGAATTTTAATTAATATTTGTTATAAACAATTTACGTTTTTGAGCAATACCTGTTAGGAATTCCATTTCTTCTAACTGAATATCAGTTTTGCTTAAGTTTAGAGTATAAAGACCAACGTTATTAACGGAGTCACCTAAAGGTTCTTTATAAATGTTTAATGAGGTGGGATCTGAATGCTCGTAGGCACTACCTTCTCTATATGATTGGTCCTCCACCTATATGTTGCTGAAATAATATTCCCCTCTTGTTTATATTCAAAAAATGTTTTTGAAGAAACCTCTCCATTAGCAGTATTTTCAATTGAAATAAATTTTCGCCCATTATAATCTATCATATTTACTTCTCCTTTTTTAAATTTTCGAAAATTAATTCAATTTATGAATTTCTTCCCATTCATTACGTAATACTCCCATAACAATAATATCGTATCTTTTTCCGTCCCGATAAACTACCGACCTCTTTTTACCTTCCTGTTGAAAACCAACCTTTTCGTACGATCTTATTCCACCTTTGTTATATTCAATAACTTCCAAACCGACTCTATCCAAATTTAATTCATGGAAAGCATAACGAAGTATCAGCTTCAACGCATCGGACCCATAACCTTTATTACGATTAGAAGATTCTCCAATCCCAATAGCCAAGAGTCCCGCGCGATTGTTCCATTCGATGCTATGAATAGCAACAAATCCGATTAAATGATCTTCATCAATAGTTCTAAGTCGGAAATACACTTCATTCAGGTCCTTTTGCCCTTTAGTCGTTAATTGTTCTTTAGTTTTTGGAAAGGCTATTTCTGTATCTACATTACGAAGATATTCGGAATCTTCTCCCCACTTCAGCATAATTTCAGAGTCTTCTTCTCTAGCTATTGAAAGTTTTACCTTATCACCGTAAAAAAGATTAGAATTGATTGTAATCATGTGAATCTCCTTATTAATATTAGTTAGTTTTATACACTTCATTTTTATCTGATAAATCTTTAACCGTACGCAATACCTCAGCCCCATAAAATTTAGATTAACTTAATCTTAAAGCTTTTTAAGATGGTTTAGCATTATATTACCAAAAAGAAAAATATTGTTATGTTTAACTTGAGTTTATCCCCTATATTTAAGAAATGAATTTTATAGTTTTAATGGAGAATTTTATATCATTTTTATTTATTCAAAGACAGTCCTTATTCAACTATACTGCCATTTTTTGAAGAAACAAACAGCCGGCCATGGCAGCTCGGCTATTCAAGTAATGAGCTCTGTTGCTTAAGAATGGACTATTACCCATTTTTCACATCAATCACTTCAAAACGTTCACAAACAATGAGCATATCTTCCGAAAATTCACGTCCGATTGCATTTAACTCGTTTCTTAAGAATTTTTCATGAGCTTCCCACCAATATTGATAAGTCCTATCTCCTTCACCTTCTGCAACAGCAAACTCTTCAGTAACTTCATTCATTGGAGTTAGAGTAACCTCCACCGTCTTAATGATTGCTAATGGTTTGTCGTAGCTGTTTAAAAGAATACTGTAATCCTCTGTTGTTGGGAGGGGTTCATTCGCTCCAGCGCCCAGCCCCTCGAGGTCGCTTCGGTCCTGTCAATGAAGTCAAAGAACGACTTCACAGCCAGGCCCTCCGGCGCTTGTCGGGGCTAACCAGGGCGCTTGCGCCTTTTGTTCAGCAAAACTACAGCAACAAGAAATTTATCCTTTCAGGTCGAAGAAATCCCATAACAGGCGGGGTCATTCTGGCCAATGTGAAGGATATTGCAGAAGCAGAACAATTGGTGAGGGATGATCCGTTTTATAAGAATGGAATTACTGATTATGAATTTATTGAATTTCAGACGACAAAGTGGGGCGAGGCTTTTTCGCCATATATCTAAAGCAAAAAGCAGCCATACGGCTGCTTTTTACGTTGCTGAGTTCTCTATAGAAAAGACTTCCCGCAATCCCTTTTTCCCTAGGGGGGTGACCTTGACTGAACGTGTATTTGGCATGCGCTCCAGCCAATGCAACTCAAAAAACCTTTCTAAAAGGGCATTCCCGAGTGCCCCGGCCAGATGATGCCTCCGCTCACTCCAGTCCAAACATCTCGTGCAGAAGGAACGGCGCTTTTTCTTTGCGCTTACTAGGTCGATTTCAAATGCTTCAAAAAATGCTTCTCCTTTTTCAGTCACACTAAATTCTTTTCCCTTTTCTTTGACATAGCCGCCATTCAGCAAGAACTCGGTTACCGCAACCCCTAAATTCCCGGCCAGATGATCATAGCAGGTTCGTGCATATCGCATGGCTTTGTCTTCTGTGACCTGTTTGAATGATTGAATTTTTGCAGGCGGAGCGGCAGTTAAGAGCAGTTCCATGATCTCTGCCACTTCCTGATTCCGAAGTCCATAATAGCGGTGCCTTCCCTGCTTTTCAACGATGACGGTATGCGCTTCCGCCATTTTTGCTAAATGGAAACTCGCTGTTTGCGGCTTAATTCCAGCAGCCATCGCCAATTCGCCTGCTGTATGAAATCTTCCGTCAAGCATGGCCGTAAGCATCCGAGACCTTGACTCTTCGGATACAAGAGCGGCAATCATTGAGGTGTTCGGATTAGCATTCATTTTTTTCCTCCTCTGCATTCCATATTTCGATGAAGACTGAATTATTTTCATTATAAGCTAAAAATAGATTCATGATAGCGAAGGAGAGAAAAAAATGGAAAAGACAGCCCCGCGTTTAAAAACAAAAAAGATCAAGCCAAGCATCCTGTACTACGGCACACCGGTCATTCTGCTCAATACATGAAGACGAAACGGTGAACATCAGTCCTATTTCTTCTTCCTGGGCACTTGGGGATTCTATCATTTTAGGAATCGGGCTTGGAGGAAAAGCAATCGAGAATTTACAAAGCCATCCAGAATGTGTGATCAATATTCCTGACCCCTCCCTTTGGGAAAATGTTGAGCGTCTTGCTCCCTATACCGGAAAAAACCCTGTCCCGGAGGAAAAGAAAAAAATCGGCTTTTCCTTTGAAAAAGAAAAATTTGAAGCATGCGGACTTACACCTGCCGAATCCTCCAAAGTTAAGCCCCACCGCATATTGGAGTGCCCTTTAGCGATTGAAGCGGAGGTAAAGGCGATAAGGATTCCTGAATACACTCCCCATTTTGCCATAGTTGAGACACAAGCCCTTTTGATTCATGCTCATGAAGCAATTGTTCTAGGTGATCATCACGTTAATCCGGCCAAATGGAGCCCGATTATTTATAACTTTCGCCATTACTTTGGCCTCGGGCAAGAACTGGGGAAAACGTTTCGTGCTGAAAAATAAGAGATCTTTTCTTAAGGAAGCTATTTATCAACACTGAATAGGTTTAGAATGAAAAAAAACTATATGGGGGATTAAAAATAAACGAATATGAAAAAACGCTCAAGACGCCCTGCTATGCCGTCATTTTCACTTCACAAAGGACAGAAAATGATAAGGGCTATGGAAAAATGGCAGACAAAATGGTGGAATCAGCCTCTCAGCAGCAAGGGTTTCTAGGCATGGAAAGTGCAAGGGATAAGGAACTGGGCATTACGGTTTCCTATTGGGAGTCCCTTGATCCCATAAAAAATTGGAAAGAAAATGCTGCTCATCAAACCGCACAGCAAAAAGGGAAAGAGGTATGGTACCAAAACTACGTTGTTAGAGTTTGTAAAGTGGAGAAAGCCTACTCTTTTAAAGTCTGATCCAGCAAATGAACCGCGAACAGCAAACTAAAAATGCCAGCTGCCTGAAAATCGCCAAGCAGCTGGCATTTTTTCCTCTTTCAGGAAAAACGTCTTCATGAAATTGTGCGGGGTTACTTTGGTCAATGTAAGGGAACATGAAGGAGAATCCCCTTTTACATAAATGGCATGGCAGCTTATGAGTTTATTGAGTTTCAGCCGACAGAGGAGGCTTTTTGCGATATTTTTAAAGCAGAAAGCAGACAAACGGCTGCTTGAAATATAGGAAGAGTCCTTGTTCTTTTACCATAAACGGTTTCGATGGGGTATTATATCCTTTCTCTATCCTTCTTCAGCCAGTAAATCAGTTCTTTTTCCCGCTGTTCATTCATCTCTTTTGAGAAGGAAGAGGACCAATCGTAGTATCCTTCCCCAGTCTTCTGACCGTATTTCCCTTCTTTAACAAGTGTTTTTAACCTATTAAATGGCTGATCACTGTTTGTTAAATCCGGAAACAGATAATCAGATATGGAATGAAAAACATCTAAACCGCCCATATCCGCCGTCATAAAGGGACCCGTAACTTGCAGGCGTCTGCCGATACTATATTTTACAGCAGCATCAATATCTTCAATTGAGGCAATGCCTTGATCCAGGATAAACTGCGCTTCCCTGAAGAGTGCATACTGCAGCCGGTTTCCAATGGATCCAAGAATCTCCTTGTTGATGACAATGGGTTTTTTGTTCATTTGCTTCATGAGATCTAATGAGCGGCTGACCGTCTCAGGTGAGGTTTTCTCGCCAAGGACTACTTCGACCAGCGGAATTAAATGACCAGGGTTCCAGAAATGCGTTCCGATGGTCCGTTGCGGATTTTCAGAGAAAGCGGCAATTTCTGTCGGTTTTAATCCGGATGTGTTGCTTGCCAGGATAACATTGGATTGGCACAGTTGACTGAGTGTTTTAAAGAGATTTTGTTTTAGCTGAAGATTTTCCGGGACAGCTTCAATCACATATGTAGCTTCAGCCACGCATTTTTCCAGCGAATCGGTAAAGTGAATAAGCGAGAAAACCTTTTCGTATTCAGCATCTGAAATTACGTCATTTTCCTTTAGCATTCCCGCCTTTTCTTTGATTCCCAATTTCCCTCTGTTTATATCCTGTTCATCCGTTCCCCATATGTTTATTTCTAAGCCTGCAATTGCTGCAGACAGAGCGATTGAATGCCCCATAGTACCTGAGCCGATAATCGAAAGATTTTCATTCATAAAGCTGTCCACCCTCCATCTACTTTTATCGTTTCGCCTGTAATAAAATTAGCCATATCAGAGGCTAGAAAAAGCACGGCCCCTGTTACATCTTCCGGTTTAGAAAGAGTTCGAAGCGGGATACGGCTCAGGACGTCTCTGTAGAATTCCCTGTCTTCAAACATTTTGCCGGTCATTTCAGTTTGAATAAACGTCGGTGCTACTGCATTCACTTTGATATTATAATCCGCCCATTCTACTGCCAGCGCTTTGGTTAATTGAACAGCTCCACCCTTGCTTGCACAATAAGGAGAACGCTTATAATAACCAACGAATGCCATCTGGGAAACAATATTGATCACTTTTCCCTTTCCATAGCCCATCATGTGTTTGCCAGCCCGCTGAGAGTTGTATCTATTATTTGATCCCAGTCGCTTTCTGTCACCTCCATTGCAGGCTTAGGGATATTGATTCCTGCATTGTTTACAAGGATATCCAAACCGCCCATAGCAGCAGCTGCCTGATCAACCATTTCATAAACATTGTTTACATTTTGCATATCTGCCTGAAACCCATAACAGCAAGGATGGGTGCTTTTCAATTCTTCTACAGCAGAAGACAATGCCTCCTTGTCCCTCCCGGTAATGGCTGTATCGGCTCTAAGCGCTGCAAAACCTTCAGCAATATTCTTCCCGATTCCTCTGCTTCCCCCAGTGACTAATACCTTCTTTCCTTTCAATTCACTGAAATACGCCACATTGCTATCTCCCTTCATTATCACAATTAAAAATAGAGGGAGATCCCTCTATTTTTAAAAGAACATAATCAATAACGCGCGGTTACCATTTTTTTGCGGGTATAAAATTCCACACCGTCTTTTCCGTTTGCATGCAAATCTCCGTAGAATGAGTTTTTATAGCCTGAGAATGGGAAAAATGCCATCGGTGCCGGGACGCCTAAGTTGATTCCGAGCATTCCAGCATCGATCTCCTCTCTGAATTGCCGGACCGCCTTGGCGCTGTCCGTGTACAGGCATGCTCCATTGGCAAATTCAGACTCATTTACAATTCCGATTGCCTCATCCAGGGTTTCAGCCCGGACAATTGAAAGGATTGGCGCGAATAGTTCCTCTTTCCAAATGGTCATATTTCGTTTAACATGATCAAAAATAGTCGGCCCCACAAAATATCCCTTCTGATCAGCCTCGTTGTCTTTTCTTCCATCCCTTACGAGTACTGCTCCTTCCAATTCGCCAGTGTTAATATAATGAATGGTTTTTTCTTTATGAGCTTCTCTGATGACAGGGCCTAAAAACACGCCTTCCTCCATGCCATCTCCGATTTTCAAGTCTTCCGCTGCCTGCTTTAGCCGCTCAACAAGTGTATCTGCAATTTCCCCTACCGGAACGACGACAGCACACGCCATGCAGCGCTCCCCTGCTGATCCGAATGCAGCACCGATAATATTGGAAACAGCATCATCCAAATCTGCATCAGACATGACAATCGAGTGGTTTTTTGCACCTGCCAATGCCTGCACTCTTTTTCCGTTCGCAGCTCCAGTTTTATAGACGTATTCTGCAACTGGCTGGGAACCAACAAAGGATACAGCTTTAATGTCCTTATGCTCCAGTATTCCATTCACTGCCTCATGTGCACCGTGAACGATATTTAGCACCCCATCAGGGAGACCTGCCTCGCTGAATAATTCAGCCAGCCGGCATGCAAGGATTGGAGTACGCTCAGAAGGCTTTAGAATAAAAGTGTTTCCGCAGGCTATGGCGAGAGGGAACATCCAGCATGGAACCATCATTGGAAAGTTAAATGGGGTAATTCCCCCTATAACGCCTATTGGATAACGGTACATACCTGATTCCACTCCTGTTGCAATGTCCGGAAGCTGGCTGCCCATCATTAATGAAGGGGCTCCAGCAGCGAATTCCACACATTCAATGCCTCTTTGAACCTCCCCGTATGCCTCACTGTAGCTTTTTCCATTTTCCAGTGTCACAAGCTTAGCAAGCTCGTCCCAATGCTCGACTAACAGCTGCTGATAACGGAATAAAATTCTTGCCCGTCTTGGCACCGGAGTTTTTGACCAATCTTTATACGCTTCTTTAGCTGCCGAAGCAGCATTGTCCAGGTCTTCACGGCTTGAAATCGGTACGTATGCCAGCGTTTCGCCTGTTGCTGGATTCGGTACAGCCTCTGATCGGTCGGATACTGAATGGACCCATTTTCCCCCAACAAAATTTTGCAGTGTTTTTACTTGAGTTACAGTCATCATCAACTCTCCTTTTTATTAAAGATCGTTATCGAATATATTCTTGCTATTCGTATGAACACTGGTTAAAGTTAACTTCGTTTTCTTAATTTCAATCTAGCTTTCATGTTTACTCAAAAAATATTAAAAAGTAACAAAGTTTAAGAATAGGGCCATATTAAACAATTCCAGTTAAACTGTATAGTAAGATGATAAAGAAACACACCAAGGCTTTAATGATCGTGACGGCAAAAATATCCCGGTAGGATTGCTTATGGGTTAGGCCTGTTACAGCGAGGGTAATAACTACCCCATTGTGCGGCAGTGAATCAAATTCCGCCGGAAGCCATGGCTACTACACGGTGCATGACTTCAGGCGGAATATGATATTTCTCGATTGCCTGCAGATACTGATCTCCCATGGAACTAAGAGTAATTCCCATTCCCCCTGATGGGGATCAGTCAGCATTACAGCAAGAAGCCCACAAATCGGGTTGATCAGAATGACGGAACAAACATCAGTAGTCCCAAAGCAAGCAATATAATAAACAAATCAATTCCGTAATCTCTCCTCTATCAGACTGTCATCATCTAGCTGCTGAAGGATTTGCTGAAAAATTGTAATTGTAGCAAACTTGGTAAAGTTCCTTGATTTCAGAATGCGCTGGAACCTTTGGATTGTTGCAAGGGCTGCCGCTGGCTAGCGCATCTTCTGCCATTTTCGGCAGCGTTTTTATAAATTGGGTCCGGTCAATTCCCCATTGGCATAGGTTCGGGATTTGCAGGTCCATGCAGAGCAGTTTAACATCCTGAATAAATTCTTCAGCTGCTTCCTGACTCGTTTTTCCTTTGCTTTCCGGTTTTAAAAGAAAGGCAATTTCAGCTAAACGATCAGCTGCTTCCTTCTTAGTGAATTCCAGAACCGCAGGCAGCAGCATGGCATTTGAGATGCCGTGCGGTACATGGAACATAGCTCCGATTGGCCTGGACATTCCATGAACAAGTGTAACCGTAGAATTGGAAAAGGCCATTCCTGCCAGCATTGATCCTAGCGACATTTGATTCCTCGCCTCTTTATCTTCACCATTTTCAAATGCTGTGCGAATACTGCCCATAATCAGCTCAATTGCTTTTAATGCAAGCGTATCGGTTAAAGGCTGGCTTCGCCTGGATATGAAAGCCTCAACAGCATGACATATAGCGTCCACTCCTGTTGCAGCCGTAACATGAGGAGGACAGGACATTGTAAGGACAGGATCAACAATGGCTGCTGCCGGAAGCAATGCAGGCTGGGAGATCATCATTTTTACAACGCTCTTTGTATCCGTAATAACTGTAACCTTAGTGGCCTCCGATCCGGTTCCTGCTGTAGTGGGTACAGCTATAAAAGGAAGCGGCTTTTTAGTAAATTCCTTTTTGCCGCCTGAATAATCCCGGATGTGGCCTCCATTTGTCATAATGGCTGCTGCTGCTTTTCCAGTATCAATACAGCTGCCTCCTCCAATTGCAATAATCACATCGCAATTTTCCCTCTTGCAAATGGAGAGCGCTTCATCCACATGAAGATCCGTCGGTTCCGATTCGATTCCTGCATACAGCGAGCTGGAGATTCCTTCCTTGAGGAGATAGTCTTTGCACGTCTCTGCAGTCCTGTTCTTTTCCATTACAGGATCACTGATTATAAGAGCTTTTGTTCCAAATTTAGAAACCAGTTTGCCTGTTTCTTTAAAACTATCAATTCCGTATAGGATTTCTCCCGGAACTAAAAGGCGGTTGAAACTCATCCCTTCCATCTCCTTTGCCTCCTAATTGCAAGCGATTACAAATTATAAGAAAATAAAGCTCAAAAATTACTTTCCAGCTGTTTTCCATACCTCCTGACTCTTAGCAATGCTTGCTCAGCATGCCCTGCAAAGTTTTCAATCTGGCAGAGTCTTCCAGCATACTCCCCAATTACAGCACTAGCTTCTGCTGTAACTTTTTGATAGGTGCAGGTTTTCAAAAATTTCCCTACCCATAATCCCCCTGTATAGCGCGCAGCACCCTTTGTAGGGAGCGTATGATTTGTACCGATTACTTTATCTCCATAAGCCACATTCGTCTCCGGGCCGAGAAATAATGCTCCGTAGTTTGTCATATTGTTTAAGAAATAATCAGGATTTTTCGTCAAAACTTCCACATGCTCATAGGCAAGCCGGTCTGCTTCTATTAAGGCTTCCTCTTCATTTTCTACAATCAGAATCATTCCATTTTCTTCCCAAGCCTGTCTTGCAACTTCTGCAGTCGGCAGGGTTTCGAGCTGCCGCTCAATCTCCTTCAGCGTTTCATGTGCGAGACTTTCTGATGTAGTGATCAGAGCTCCCGGTGAAGTCGGGCCGTGTTCTGCTTGTCCGAGAATATCACAGGCTGTCATTTCCGCATCAGCTGTCTCATCAGCAATGATAAGAATTTCAGTCGGGCCTGCAAATAAATCAATTCCTACACGACCGTAAAGCTGCCTTTTTGCTTCTGCCACAAACGCATTGCCAGGGCCGACGAGCATGTCAACAGGCTGTATGGTTTCTGTTCCTATTGCCATTGCTGCCATTGCTTGTACTCCTCCGAGCAAATAGATTTCATCTGCACCTGCAAAGTGCATGGCGGCAATGGTCTCGGCAGGAATTTCCCCTTGATTTGGCGGTGTACAGGCAATAACTCTTTTTACCCCTGCTACTTTTGCAGTTAAAACACTCATGTGCGCTGAAGCCACCATAGGATAACGGCCTCCGGGAACATAGCACCCAACACTGTTTACCGGGATATTCCTGTGCCCGAGAATAACCCCCGGGAGGGTTTCCACTTCAATATCTTTCATGGATTTTAACTGCTCTTCGGCGAACCCGCGCACCTGTTTTTGAGCAAACTTTATGTCTTCAATCGTTTTCTCATCCACACCGCTTATGATTCTCTCAATTTCTTCTTTCGACAGCAAAAAGCTTGCTGGCGACCATCGATCAAATTCTTCGGATAAAGACCTGACAGCAGTGTCGCCATCCTTCTCAATGCTTTTAATAATCTGGCTCACTTTTTCAGAAACTTGTGCATCATTTTGAGCTGTTTCTTCCTTGCTTCTTCCCTGCTTAATGATTTTAGCCATTCCCATCCCCCATTTTTGCATACGTATGCAAAAAACCGGTGAATATCCCCTGTATCGCATATGTATGTAAGAAATTTTTCGTAAAAATTTCAACCAATTCAATTGAAGGCAATTGTCTGAATAGTTCATATTTTAAGGATAGTGGATGAACTTCCAGGCTGTCAACTATTTTATGAAAGTGCTTACAGAATCTCGTTCTATTAAACTTCCCTGGAGCAATAAAGCTACGGGCCCTCTATCACCATTTTTAATTTCGTCAATCAGGTGATCTATCGTTAATTGGACCATTGTATCTACAGGCTGCTGCCAAGTTGTAAGCATATAGGGCGGCCAGGACGCCATACCAATATCATCAAAACCAATAATGGAAAGTTGCTTTGGAATTTGAATTCCTAAGGATTTAGCTGCATCCAGCGCACCGAGTGCCATAATATCATTTGCGCAGAAGATAGCATCTGGCGGATTAAGGCTATTTAATAATTTCAGTGCAGCTTTATAGCCGCCTTCATAAGTGAAATCGCCATGTTCTGCAGTTAAATCAGCTTGTATTTCTTTTAGTCCTTCCTTGAATCCCTTTTCCCGATCCATACTGGTGGAAGTGTTTGTTTTTCCTGCAATAAAAGCGCATTGCTTATGGCCTTTTGCAGCCAAGTATCTGGCAATTTCTCTTCCAGCCAAATAATTATCACAGCAGACAAAGTGACAGGAAGAGTCTTTCGTATACCTGTTAAATAAAATTACAGGTATGTCCTTATCCGATAATCGGGTTACAACGTTTGATGATAATTTAGCATCTGTTACAATCACACCTGCTACATTGTATTCAAAGAATTGGGTGATTTCTTCCTGCTGAATCTCTTCATTTGCAGTTTGCACGAACAATACTTGAAAGCCTTTTTCCTGAAGGCCCTTCGTAAATTTCTCCAATATTTCGGGATAAAAAGGATTTTTTATATCCCCCATGACCAATCCGATCATGTTGGTTTTATTTTTTATTAATCCTCTTGCAAGTGCATTCGGTCTGTAGCCAAGTTCATTTGCTGCTTCAAGCACTTTTTTCCTTGCTCTTGCAGACACATTTGATCCTGGAGTAAAAACTCTCGAAACTGTGGATTGGGAAACTCCCGCAGAGCGTGCAACCTCCATTGCGTTAACATGCTTTGAGTTCATAGCTCATCCTCCTAAGATAGACCTCAGTGCAAATATTATTGCTTATAGAAGGCATATTGTAAATATATACAGAGGAATATTTAAATGGTGCATTCTTTCCTTGATCTTAAAGAAAAACACAGAAATCGCTGTAAGGCATGCGCTTATCCCAAGACTTTGCATGAAGGAACTTAATAAAATATCTTTTCTTGTCTGTAATAATTCAGCGGGATCTACCGTTTTATTTAACAAAGATTTTGGGAATCCGTTCGGTTCAAAATTTGTATAAACAATAATTGAAAAAATGATTAAGGATAAGAAGAATGTAAAACTAGCTGCTCTTTTAGGGTGCTTCCCTCTCAAGTCTAATTATATAAGTCTAAGCACCTATATATTTACTATTAAGTATATAACTTCACAATCTAACTTTTATAATAGTTCCTGTTCCATTACTAAATTAAAAAAGGAATTGCCATAACCACTAAGAAAAAGCCACCAATAATGCTGCTGAGTAAATTTTTATATTTAGATATCATATTGACTTTTAAATTCAAAAATCTCATCAACAGCTTGGTTATATCCACCCGAATTTTGAAAGGATTCCCTTATATTTGAAACAGCTTTATGAATAGATCGGTCGTTTAACACACGACCTACGGCTTCAAGTAGTTGTTTTTCAGTCAAGCTTTGCATGTTTAATTTAATACCTGCTCCGATATTGGCAACTTGCCCGGCAATGATCGGCTGATCCGCGCTTTGTGGGATTACAATTAACGGTATCCCGTAATAGAGACCTTCATGGGTACTGTTCATTCCACCATGTGTGATAAATAATTTAGTATATTTCAGCACCTCAGTTTGTGGAACATAATTTTTGACAATGAAATTTTTAGGAATCTCCCCCAAATCAGATATTTGAACTTTTTCCCCAATAGACATGACAACGGTATGATCAGTGTTCCCAAAGGTCTTAAAACAAAGCTTATAGAAATCAATTGCTTGGTTAAAGACAGTACCCAGTGAAATGTAAATTAGGCTTTTTCCCTTGATTGCTGTAAGGTCGAAGTTTTCTTGAATTAATCTTGTAGAGATTGATGGACCTATAAATTTGTAAGTTTGGTCGAATGCTTCTCCAAAAGGTTGAAACTCTCTGGTTGTATAAACGATTGTTAGTGGTGCAGGATTACAAAAAACTTCATAAGGAGTATGGATCTCGACACCATATTTTTCCTTCACCATTGCCCTCAGGCTTTGATATTCATCGTTTATTTCTTTAACCACTTCTGCAGGAATGTTTTTAGAAAGCCGTTCCAACGTTTTATCGAATGATTCCTTTGTCTGCGCAAAGGAAGTACAAGAATTGATTGCCGGTAGCTTAAGGATTTGTGCAAGTAAACGTCCACAACCAAACATGGAATCATGGATGATGTAATCAAAATGTTCTCCATTAATCTGTTCAAGCACTATAGGTATGACAATATCTGTTGTAAGTAAAAGACCGTTAATTCTTTCAAGTAAATAATTTCTTCCACCCGAGATAAAGGCTTTGATAAATTTTTGACCGTCCAATGTTCGTACAGTAGCTCCCGTCTTCTCAATTCGCTCTCGAAAATCTTCTATCGTAAAATATACTACCTCTTCGCCGCGCGAAATAAGTTCTTGCACAACTCCAATAGTTGGATTGATATGACCTTCTGATCCAGCATCGATAAATAAAACACGTGCCATTTCTACCGCTCCTTATGTAATTCTAAATTGTGTAAGAGTAAGGGGCACTGTCCCATTCCCTTGCAATTTATCATACTACAATACTTGAAAATCTAAAGGAAAGTCTCATAAGGTGGCTGTCATAGCCTGCGCAAACAAGCTCATTCATTGGATCTATGCATTATTAAAACGTAAAGAGGCTTTTAAAGTATAAATTACCTATAAAGTACTTTTATAGAAATAACTTCAAACCGATATGTTCATTTTTATTGTTGTAAAATAACTACTTAACTTTTTTAGTTTTACCTATTGACCTTCTATTAGCTGGTATTGTTGAATAAGTTTATTGGTTATTTTTCCGGTTCTAGTTTCATCATTGCACCAAAATATTGTGAAGCAGTCGAAAAAGAAATAAATGCACATAATTCACTCATTTCCTCTTCAGTGAAAGATCCTCTCAAAACATTAAAAGTTGAATCAGCTATGTCACCTTTTTGTTTTAAAAAGACTTCTGCAAATCCTACTGCAATAGATGTCTTTTCATCAAACATATCTGGATCAGGTTTTCCTTTGGCCCTACAATACTCACATCCATTACTTTGAGCTAATGTTCTCCTTACTTGTTCCTTTAATTTAGATGTTAGTAGTCCATCTTTTTCTAACACATCTCCTAACTGATTCCACCCTTCCATTACGTCTTTATTATGCCCCAATAGTCTTTGAAAAGGAGTTTTTCCGAAATTAGATTCAACAATTCTTGCCATATAAGTTCCCCCTTGATATATTTATTTATGAATTAATTATAAAAAACAAAATAACTAAATTACATTAAAGATATAAATATAATAAAATAAATCCTTTTCAAAATTAACAATTATAGGAGTAAAAACTTTAAAAATGAAAATAGATAATATTGACAAAAAAATTTTAGATGAACTACATAATAACAGCCGTTTATCAATGAGCGAGCTTGGGAGAAGAGTAAATCTGTCCTCCCCATCAGTAACGGAACGGGTAAGACAAATGGAGTCATTTGGAATTATAAAGAAATATACTTTAGAAGTGGATTATGAGAAATTAGGTTTACCAATCCAATGCATAATCGAAGCAACAGTTAAAAATGGCGACTATAAATCTTTTAAAAATTATACTGAGAAACTTCCAAACGTAGAATTCTGTTATCGAATAGCAGGAAGTGCGTGCTATATGCTTAAAATGCAGTTTGAAACTTTCGCTAAAGCAGAAGAATTCATTGATGAAGTAAATCCAATTGCACACACTGTAACACATTTTATTTTTTCACAAGTTCCGACGAATTTGAAAATTAATTAGTTTAAGCCATTACATTTTATTTACCTGACAGGTAGTTGAAATAACCCAGCATTAATAATAATTGAAATTCTTAAACAGATTTCTACTTATTCACAAAATGGGCCCTATACATAAAATAGAGCGCAATCCTTTACTACGGAAATGCGCCCTTTCGTATTATAAGGTCATCCAGATTGTTATTTTATCTGGCTGGCCTATTTTTTATAGGCTATTCTTTAGGTAGTCGGGGTAGGACGCATGCGCCCTTGGGACTATTGGTATCAATAGAT
>NZ_JBMKNV010000021.1:0-38934 GCF_049220665.1 Chryseobacillus diguaensis | reverse complement strand
AGCAAGGGCTCGAAAGGAAACAAAGGTTCAAACGGCAGCAAGGGCTCGAAAGGAAACAAAGGGTCCAACGGCAGCAAGGGCTCGAAAGGAAACAAAGGTTCCAATGGCAGCAAGGGCTCGAAAGGAAGCAAAGGTTCAAACGGCAGCAAGGGATCGAAAGGAAGCAAAGGGTCCAACGGCAGCAAGGGCTCGAAAGGAAACAAAGGTTCCAATGGCAGCAAGGGCTCGAAAGGAAACAAAGGGTCCAACGGCAGCAAGGGCTCGAAAGGAAACAAAGGTTCCAATGGCAGCAAGGGCTCGAAAGGAAGCAAAGGTTCAAACGGCAGTAAGGGATCGAAAGGAAGCAAAGGGTCCAACGGCAGCAAGGGCTCGAAAGGAAACAAAGGTTCCAATGGCAGCAAGGGCTCGAAAGGAAACAAAGGGTCCAACGGCAGCAAGGGCTCGAAAGGAAACAAAGGTTCCAATGGCAGCAAGGGCTCGAAAGGAAACAAAGGCTCAAATGGCAGCAAGGGTTCAAAAGGAAGCAAAGGATCCAATGGCAGCAAGAGAGCGAAAGGAAACAAAGGCTCGAATGGCAGCAAGGGTTCGAAAAAATAATAAGCAAGAAATGAATTCAAAGAATTAAGATTTGATAACAAACTCCAAATAATTGCTTGCTAAACACAGATTAATAGACTACTAGACTATAACCCGAATAATGGAAACCTTTAAAAAGGACCGATGTTCGGGCTTTTTTTATGTGGTTATTTATAAAATCCTGAACAGCCAGTTTCTTAGAAGTGAACGAGAGAAAAGCGACTGGCCTGCTTTTGACTCGTGCGATTATTGATCAAAAGCGTCAAAAAGCAGGTGTACTGCAGGGCAAAATAAGCATATCATTTACTTGCTGCATAAATTAGAGGTCTCCTTATAAAGTGTCTTTAGGAAATAGACTTTATAAATTTCTTTCATGTAACATAGGAAGTAAAACAAAAAAGGCTTTTTAAAAAAGCCTTTTGAGTAAGGAAAAAACCTATTTCTCATACATATAAACTATGGCAGAAATCTAAATTAGGTTAATTAGGCAAATACCAGTTGAACCCAATAAAATAATAAAAACAATGTGACAATTGTGGTAATTGGGATCACGATCAATGTTACGCTTAAATAATCCTTCCATTTTACTTTAATCTTATTTTGTTTTAGGATATGCATCCAAATAAGTGAGGCAAGTGTTCCGATAGGCAATAATAATGATCCTATATCACTCCCAATAATATTCGCAAGATAGATGGTCTTTAATGTAATTGGATCCAGTCCCATTTCTGTTAAGGTAATGGTTCCAATCATTAAAGCTGGATGATTATTAAATAAGTTAGAGAGAATGGAAACCAATCCCCCCATGGTAAAGCTCGCATAAAACAAACCTTGGTTTACAATGGGTTCACTTATTCCCACAAGAAACGCTGTAAGTCCCGAATTGTGGAGTCCAAATATAATGACATACATCGAGAAGGCAAAAATTAGAATGTGGAAAGGAGTCTTTTGCAAGATATCTATGGGGTTCGTGCGTAAATGGTACCATCTCCATACTAACAGGATAAGTGATCCTAGTACCGCAACTATTTCAATTGGAATAGCGAGAAAAGATGCAACAAAAAGCAGACAGCGTATAACAAAAACAAACAGCAATAGCTTCAGCATAAATTTATTTCGTTTCTTTTTTGTTTCAACAGATAGTTTTCCTTTTAACGGATGGAAATTCTTCGTAAAAAACATTTCTTCTATATCATGTGCTGAACTGGGCAGTTTTTTTGGTAATTTACTCCGCAAAACGATAAACATTAACAAAGACATAAATAACAATCCTAATGTTGCTGGCACAAACATCATGGCTGTATGCATATAAAGCGTCATGTGAACTATTTTCAATGCAATTAAATTGACGATGTTACTTACACCAATTGGTGCACTGGAGGCAGTTGCAATAAGTGCTCCGCTTAAAAGATAGGGAACTTGTTCATGATGTTTTAACCTAAGGTTTTTAAGGAGGATAATTAAAATCGGAGTAGTAATCAAGATGCTTCCATCATTATTAAATAATAGTGTCATCAAAAAGCATAACAACTGGATGTACCAATATAGACGGTAGCCTGAACCTTTAGCCAAGTTTGCCAGCCGTGCAGCTACCCATTGAAAAAAACCGAAACTTTCTAATATGACGGCCATAACAATTGTTGCGATAATGGTAATAGAGGCTCCGCCAATTTTATTGATTATATCCAAAATGTCCTCACGGGATACAATGCCTGTCAGGATAATGATCACTGCGCCAATAGTTGCCGGCCAAGCTTCATTTATGCCCTTTGGCCTCCAAAATATGACCAGCATGGTCGTAATAAATACAAAGATGGTTATTTCAATTCCAAAATTCATGATATTTCACCCTTCTACAGTTTTGTAAATTTGGCCCTGCATGTCCGATTAATTATATTTATATTCACCTCTATAAAGAAGGAACCTGATACTTGACCAAATCTATATAATATGTGTGTTTGTCTCTTAAGAACAAATGTCTCCAAGAAGTATGACTAGTTTTACACACTGTTATTTTCCGTAAATTCATTTAATAGGTGGAGATTAGGCAGTTTGTTATTTTACTAACGAGTGGCGTTCGTTCATATTAAATGGTTAATTAACTAGTTTTTACTATTAGCCTTTTTTATTAAGGGTGGGTTTATTGACCATGTTTGAATACGAAATAGGGACTATGATTTAGATAATCTGTTCACTCCCTCCTTGCAGAAAGATATTTGAGGATGATTCAGAAAAGAATCTTGGATATCTATAGGATTATGAAGGAAATGGGGGTTTCAGGTTTGTCTATGAACAGGACTAGTATGAGCCCATTCGTTGGTCTGAAGGCAGACAAGGGGAAGACAAGCTCATGTATTTTTTAAAGGGTTATGATACTGGCAAGATCAATAACTATAGCGGCTAATTGTTTACAGTTAACCGCTATTCAAATTTGCTCATACTTTTGCTCATAGTATTTTTACTAAGAAGGAAAACTAGTAAAACCATTGCTTTTTATTCATGAATAGGTAGAATGATGTAACCCAGGAAAATAATAAAAGAGGCTTCTCTTAAGTTCTTATGAACTTTTGAAAAGCCTCTTTTTTGTTACATGTAAATAAAGATTCTACTATAAACTAGAAGACGAACATATAATGGCTTCATAAAAAAAGACCAACCTTTAAAAAGTCGGTCTTACAATCTTTAGTATTTTTAATTGCTTTTTAACAATATGAGGGGGGTGAAGAGCAGAAAACCCTTTGCAGATGCATCTTTCTATTCCCTTTAATATTTACGCTGCATATTCTCTATTTCATTTACATCTCTTAAATTAGATTCAGGATGAAATGGAACGAACTCCTCATCGTGTTGATATTGGGGATAACGATTTTTCCCCAGTGCACGATATCGAATTTGAAATTCTTCGTGGTATTCAGGTGTCTCGTGTACAAGGGGTATTTGCTTCATACCTGCGATCCACGTTTCAAAACGATAAGTTCCTCTTTCAATAATAGCACAAAGGTCTTCAAGGGATTCAGTCAGCTCATTTAAGCAGTCCATTCCGTTCCTTAATACAATGCCTTTCTCTTTTGCTTTTTCAAGAGAATGTTCAAGCCTGTACGATTCTTGCTTATAAAAAAAATCAATAAAGCAGCTATTGCGGTCCCAATTGAACGTGTAATCCTCAATTTTTAAACGTTTTATTACCTTTACAAGTCTATGCTCACAAACATTTTGTTCTTTGTGCGGCAATCCTTGAAGGACATTCTTGAATAAACGACTCTTGAACATACATTCAGCCTCCTAGTTTATTCATGCCAAGCTTTTTGATTATTCTATTTATTTCTACAAAAGGGACAAAATCCCTTCAAGTCTAACATGCCAAGTATTCGACAATGTTCTTATATGTATCCTAATGTTTATAAAAAAACCCTCTGGTAATTTAGATAAAGCCGCACAAAAATAAGCCCAATGCTATTGATGATCTGAGAAAAAGATATCGAGATTTTATGAGAGGAAAAGAGGCTGGTTGGACCAAAAATGGCTGGTAAGTGCCACAATCCCTCAATCTCGGAACAAAGCGGATAAAAAGTCTTTCCCAGTAGTTATTTCTGTTTACAGCAAAAAAGATAAGGATACGCTCGAATTCCAATCAGCCATTCCTCAGGATAAAAAAGAATCCTACTATAATATCAGCGTGCAGGATGTCTAAAGGATACAGAATCAGCTGAAAATTGTCACTCATAATAGCGACAATGGAGACAGCATCCATATTTACAGTTTTTCTTTAAAAGAAAAAAAGTTTATGAAGGATGAACTAGTCTGGAAACAAGGCGAAGTAAAAGAAAACCAGTCCATTCAACTTTCACAAGTAGAACAGACGGAGCCTAATGCTCCCAATAGATCCATCGTTTTTTCAACTTCAATTAGTAACGAAAAAGAGAGAGATGATGGGTCAGTTGAATCCTCGAGAGACTACAATGCAGTTGATATTGAAACCGGGATGAAAACCAAGATTGAACCTCCAAAAGGAATGAAGGGCGACTTCTTCGTTATACAGAAGGTTCAAACCTTTATTTCATAGGGAGGATTAATCAGAATGTCCGAGTGGTTATCTATGATTTGAAATCGCAGAGGGTTATAAAGAATTACGAGTTTCCTGCAATGGACAGATCGATGGTAAGCCATAATAAGCTTTACATGGCAAACGCCGGGGAAGATCATTCTGAAGTTTCTCTTTCCGTCTATGATCTATCAAACGGAAACATGATTTATAAGGGTAAAGTAACTGCAAAAAAACATCAGCCTGAAAAATCGAGCAGCCTATTCATAGCCTCTATTCAAGTTCTTTAAAACTTATGTATAAGGTTTGACCCCGAAAAGACTCAGAAAAAACTCTGAGTCTTTTCCTTTTTATTGCTACTTACCGAAAAGTGCCATGACACCTTTATAGATTAAATAAAGGGAGAATACTACAATTGCGAGCAATCCGATGACGTTTGTCACCGGTGAGATCCCAGCTAAGAAAGTACCTGCAATAGGAGCTTTCAATAAAGCAAAGCCAGCCAAAATGCTAGCTAACATTAAGAGAATCAAGCGATCCATTTGATTATCCCTCCTCTCCATACAATATATGAAGTCAGGAAAGATACGTTCAAAACAGGTTCCATTTTTAAGAAAAATGTGTGCTTGCCAATGATCAGCTCTTTTTTTATCGATTGAGGAATGGATCCGCTGTCTTGTAACAGTTGAAATGAGGTTTTTTTTCATATTGCCAGTAATTCCTATAATAACAAAGTTTGCGAAAACAGCCTTTAAAGCACTTCTCCGTTTCATTTTACTATGAGAAAGGGTAAGAGTAGTAGATGAAGTGAATTTAGGAGGAAAGTTTATGGACTTGCATAACGGCAGTCTTTTTTGGCCTACGACACTAGAAGGGGAACAAGTCTTTAAGGGGAAACAGAAAATAGATAAACATTATGATGCAGTAATAGTGGGAGGAGGAATGTCCGGCGCTTTGACTGCTTATACTCTTGCACAGGAAGGTTTACATATTGCAATTGTTGATAAGCGGGAGATGGCAGGAGGAAGTTCATCTGCAAATACTGGACTGCTTCAGTTTTCAAATGATATTATGCTTCACGAATTGATCGAACAAATTGGCGAAAAAAAAGCTGTGAAATTTTATAAGCTTTGTCAGAAAGCTGTGGATCAGCTGGAAGGCGTATCGGACACTCTTTTACGCGACACTGATTTGATCAGACGGAAAAGCATCTGTTATGCAAGCACTAAGGAACATGTACAAAAGCTGCAAAAAGAATATGAAGCATTAATCAAGCATGGATTTCCAGCAGAATATTGGACTGAAGAAGAAATGAAGGAGCACTTGCCATTTGTGAAACCTGCTGCACTGATTACATATGGAGATGCAGAAGTTAATCCATACCGTTTTATTCAGGGCATTTTAGAATATTTAGAGCAGAAAGGTGTTCATTTATTTGAGCATACTGAAGCTAAAGAGGTTGAAGAGCAAGGTAGCGGTATTCTGCTGCACACATCCATCGGCCCTTTCTCGGCATCAAATATTATTTATGCTACAGGCTATGACACGATTCCGATTGATGAAAAAATAGGATCAGACATAAACCGTTCCTATGCTATTGCGACTGAACCCATTGAAGACTTGTCTTCATGGGAGGATAGGGCGATAATCTGGGAAACGAAGCGGCCATACCTTTATCTGAGGACAACCGTTGATAACTGTATTATTGCAGGCGGGCTGGATGAGGATAAGCCAGAAGCTCCGCAAAGTGAAGAATGGATTGTAAATCGCGGTCAGCGTATTCAGAATGAGCTAAGAAAGCTGTTTCCTGATCTTTCTATAAATGTTGCTTATTCTTGGGGAGCGAGTTTCGGCGAATCACTCGATAACCTTCCTTTCATCGGAAAACATCCGCACAAAGAGCGTCAGTATTATCTGCTTGGTTATGGCGGAAACGGAACTGTATATAGCATGCTTGGATCTAACATTTTAAGAGATCTAATTTTGGACCGTCAAAATGAGGATGCTGAGCTTGTTAAACTTGATCGATAGAATATAGGATCCTTATTCTTTAAAGAGTAAGGATTTTTTCCTTCCGTAAGAGAGGTAAAGCATATAAAACTCAAAAATCACTAATTGACATCACCTTCAAAAAGGATGTATTCTGAACACAACGATATGACGTTTAATTAAACGACGATAATTAAACGTCATATTATATATGTAAGCGCTTTATTTATGAATGGAGGATGAATGGGTGATACTTCATACAATTGAAACATCGGATCGGGAAGAAATCGAGAGGCAGCAGATAAGAGACTTAAAGAAGACAGTTCAGCTTGTTAGTAAGAAGGTGCCGTTTTATAAGGAGCAGCTGGAGAAAAGAGGCGTGGATGAGGAGAGCATAACCCATTTAGTAGATTTGCAGAAGCTTCCTTTTACAACGAAAAAGGATTTGAGAAATCACTATCCATTTGGTTTATTTGCAGCTGACAAGGAAGATTTGATTAGGATTCATGCATCAAGCGGAACAAGCGGGAAGCCGACGATTATTGGATACACACGTAATGACATTCACCATTGGACGGATATTGTTGCACGGGCGATTACGATTGCTGGAGGGAAGCGCGAGGATCTTCTTCATAATGCTTATGGCTATGGCCTTTTTACAGGCGGCCTTGGCCTTCACGGAGGAGGAGAAAAGCTTGGCATTACAGTTGTTCCGGTTTCAACTGGAAACACGGACAGACAGATTACGTTAATAGAAGATTTAAAGCCGGATGTGATCTGTGCAACCCCATCTTATGCTTTGAATATCGCTGAAAGAATGATAGAGCTTGGCAAAGACCCGGGCCAAACAAGCTTGAGATACGGAATTTTTGGGGCTGAGCCATGGTCAGAGGAAATGAGAAAAACGCTTGAAAAGATTTTTAATATAAAAGCTTGTGATATTTACGGGTTAAGTGAAGTCATTGGACCTGGGGTTGCTGTGGAATGCCATGAGGCACAAAACGGACTTCATATTGCCGAAGATCATTTTCTAGTAGAGGTGATTGATCCGAATACACTTGAACCGCTGCCGGATGGGGAATATGGAGAGCTTGTTTTTACGAGCTTGAAAAAGGAAGCCATTCCTGTACTCCGTTACAGAACCGGTGATATTGCATCCATTACGAGAGAGAAATGCTCCTGCGGGAGAACAACGGTCAGAATGTCACGTGTAAAAGGCCGGATCGATGACATGCTAATCATCAGGGGAGTGAATGTATTTCCGTCTGAAATTGAGCATTGTTTAATGACAATGAAAGAGCTAGCCCCTCATTATCAGCTGGAACTCTCAAAACGCGGGCATCTGGACGAGATTTCACTGAAGGTGGAAATGACGGAAGACCTTTACGCGGAAATTCTTCAGGATCTGCAGCATGAGAGAGTGAAGAGGCTTGTAAAAGAAATAATGCACCATCTGAAAACCTTCTGTCTCGTTTCCATGCAAATTGAGGTGCTCGCGCCAAGATCCATTCCAAGGTCTGAAGGGAAAGCGGTACGGGTCATTGATGTTCGCAGAAGCAGTGCCGCCAAGTAGCAGGAAAGAAAAAACTTGAATATAATATGATGATAAAATATAATACGTTATATAAACGTCATAATATTATTGGGGGTTCGCTAAAAGTGACAACAATGTCTGCCTTTCATCATCGGACAGAAGAGGAAAAGTATGAACGGTTTATGAAACGAATTGCAGCAGGGGAAAAAATCGAAGCAGATGACTGGATGCCGGAAGATTATCGGATGACCCTGATCAAACTGATATCCATGCATGGCATCAGCGAAATAATGGGAGCGCTTCCAGAAAAGGAATGGGTTCCGAAGGCGCCAACCTTGCGCAGAAAATTAGGCATCATGGCAAAGGTTCAGGACGAAATGGGGCACGGGCAGCTTCTGCTTCGTGTAGCGGAAGATTTAATGGCGCCGCTTGGAAAAACACGTGAAAATATTATGGAAGATTTGTTCAGCGGAGATTTGAAGTTTCATAATGTCTTTCATATGGAAGCCCCAACTTGGGGAGATGCCGGCTTAATCGGATGGCTTGTAGACGGAGCGGCTATTATTTCTCAAACGAATATGCTGGGGGCTTCATACGGACCATACGCAAGAGCGTTGCAAAGAATCTGTGCGGAGGAAGTGTTTCATGCTCAGCACGGTGAGTCAATCATACTTGCCCTCGCAGAAGGAACAGTAGAGCAAAAAGCGATGATCCAGGAGGCAATTGACCGCTGGTGGCCGTCTCTCTTAATGTTTTTTGGACCAGCAGGGGCAGAAACAACAGGATCTTCCAAGCAGGATACGACGATTAAATACAAAATCCGTTCCAAAACCAATGAACAGCTTCGTCAGGATTTCTTCACGAAATACATTCCGAGAGTCCTTTCGCTCGGCCTGAAGCTGCCTGATGAAACGATGCATTACGATAAGGAAAAAGAACTGTGGATATACAAGCAGCCTGATTGGAATGAATTTAAGCAAATTGTGAAAAACAAAGGGCCAAAATCAGAAGCACGCCTCAAATTAAGAAGGCTTTCCTACGAGAACAATCATTGGGTACTGGATGCACTCAACATGAAAAGCCAGCACGCCATGTAGTGAGGGGTTTTAGGAATGGATGAAAAGGAAGCTAAAAAGACGGAATTTTTTGAAGTTTTCGAGGTTTTCTCAAAGCGGACACATGCAGCGGCCATGCAATACCAATTCAGCCTGCTGGCACCGAATCATGAGCTTGCCCTTGTCATGGCTCAGGAAAACTTCATGAGAAGAGAACCTGTAGTGGATATATGGGTTGTGAAAAGAACCGATATCCGAAAAATGAATGAAGAAGAACGGGTAACACTGAACAGAATGGACAACAAGGATTACCGGACAACAAAAGGCTATGGTTATTTAAAGAAAAAATGGCGCGGTTATGAGCAGCAAATGCTTGATGAAAAAGAGATTTTGTCCTGGGGTGAGGAAAAACATGACCAAGATCACAGCAGAAACAGCTAAAGAAAATAAAGCGTACTACAATGCCCTTGTGGAACTGCTTTTCCAGCTTGCAGACGATGACTTTATTACAGCTTATAGAGGTTCCGAGTGGCTCGGGCTTGCTCCTCACATTGAAGAGGATGTAGCTTTCTCTTCCATCAGCCAGGATACGATGGGGCATGCAGCCATTTATTATCAGCTTCTTGAAGAGCTGGGTGATGGAAACGCCGATGTCCTCGCACATGCGAGAAAGCCTGAGGAAAGAAAAAATGCGATCCTTCTTGAAGAAGTGAACGGACCGGGCTCTTATATGGAAGAGCCTCGCTATGATTGGGCTTTTGCTGTAGTGAGGAACTATTTTTACGACTTATTTAAGAAAATAAAACTGGAATCTCTGAAACAATCATCCTATGAACCTCTATCCCATGCAGCTGTCAAAATAAATATGGAGCAGTACTATCATCTGCTTCACTGGGAAACGTGGTTCAAGCAGCTGACGCTGTCAGAAGGGGAAGCCAGAGACAGAATGACAGCTGCCGTCAAAAAAGTGTGGAATGAATTTGAAGGCGTTATGACGCTTGGGAAACTGGGCGCAGAAATGGCTCGCCACGGGCTAATCGAAGGAGAAGAGCTTTTGAAACAGCGATTTTACGCTAAAATTGGCCCTGTCTTTGAGGCAGTTCGCCTTCCTGAGCGCACGCCGTGCAAAATGCTGTCAGGAAATGGCCGGGAAGGGGAGCATACGGCCGATTTAGAAGAGGCTTTGCTGACTCTCTCCGAAGTTTATCGCAGCAATCCATCAGCTGTGTGGTAGGATCCTGGCACTCATTTCAGGAAAGCAGGGGACAAAAGATGGCTGTAACAGCAAGCGAAATGCAGATGAAAATACTTCAAGCCTTACAGGAAGTGAAAGATCCTGAAATCGATACAGTCAGTGTGATTGAGCTTGGCATGATCGAATCGGTGTACTATGAATCTGGAACTGCAGTGATTAAAGTGCTGCCTACCTTCATGGGGTGTCCGGCCCTGGAGTTTATTAAAAAGAATATTGAAAGCGCTGTACTTAATCTTCCTGGGATTGATAAGGCGCAGGCTGAATTCGTTTACACACCTCCCTGGACCTCTGACCGCGTAACAGAAGAAGGCAGAGAAAAGCTGAAGGAATTCGGAATTGCACCGCCTCCTAAATTTTTCAGCGAAGAAGGGAAATGGTCCGTGGATTGCCCGTACTGCGGATCTGCCTATACGACAATGGAGAATATATTTGGTCCGACAGCATGCCGGAGCATTTTATATTGCAAGTCCTGCAAGAACCCGTTTGAAGCGATGAAACCAGTATCTACTCTAATGTAAAAGGCTTTTTTCTTAGACTTTACTGTTTTTCATCCATTCAAGAGATAAAGCGAAACTACAGCTATGAATTTTAAGAAAAGATGCCACGAAGCTAATTTTTATGCGGGTAATAAAAAGATACGAAAAGCAAAAATCTTTGCGAAAACAACCAATAAAAGGAGAAGATGACATGTTTAAAATGATCGCCTTATTCAAAAAACCTGAGGACACTCAAAGCTTTGATGACTATTATTTCAACACGCACATCCCTTTGACTCAGAAAATTCCCGGCTTGCAAGATATAAAGGTAACTAAGATTGTCGGCTCTCCGATGGGAGAAAGCGAATATTACCTCATGTGTGAAATGTTTTATGAAAACAAACAGGCATTTAAAGAAGCATCTAAAACGGAAGAATCAAAAGCATCCGGAAAAGATGTGATGAAATTCGCAGGAAATTTGGTCACCTTCTTCTTCGGTGAGGAGCAGAATGGATAAGTTTCAGTTTATTGAAACGGAAAAGGAAGGCGGCATCGGGCTGATCAAATTAAATCGTCCGAAGGTTTTAAATGCGCTAAACCGCACAATGATTCGAGAGATTGTTCAGATTCTTGAAGAATTTGACCTGGACCATTCTATTAAAGTGATGATTTTAACAGGTAATGGGAGAGCATTTGCTGCAGGGGCAGACATTGATGAAATGGCAGATAAAAACACGATGGGGATGGAACTCGCCAACCAGTTTGCTGATTGGGATAGAATCAGTCTCGTGAAAAAACCGGTCATCGGTGCAGTAAATGGTTTTGCCCTCGGGGGTGGATTCGAACTGGCTCTTGCCTGCGATCTTCTGTTTGCTTCTGACAACGCGAAGTTTGGATTCCCTGAGGTAAATCTTGGTGTTATGCCTGGTGCAGGCGGTACGCAGCGCTTGACAAAAGCAATAGGGAAAACGAAGGCGCTTGCTTACATTTGGAGCGGTGACATGATGTCTGCTGAGGAAGCCTCAGAATACGGAGTTGTGAATAAAGTAGTAGCCCCTGAGTTATTGATGGAGGAGACGATCCGGTTTGCTGAACGGCTTGCAGAAAAGGCTCCGCTTTCTATTCGATTGATTAAAGAATCCGTTTATAAGGCTTTGGACTATAGCGTGTATGAAGGAATGCAATTCGAACGGAAGAACTTTTATCTGCTGTTTTCCTCTGAAGATCAGAAAGAGGGCATGCAGGCTTTTTTGGAAAAACGAAAGCCATCCTTTAAAGGGAAGTAGGGGTTCGCATGTACGGGAGCATTAAATTTGAGCAAAAAAACGGCATTGCCTGGCTGACCTTGAACAGGCCGGAAAAATACAATGCCTTTACGGAACAAATGAACGAAGAGATTACGGATGCTTTGAAAATAACAGCAAATGACGAAAACATCCGATGCCTTGTTATTACGGGTGAGGGAAAAGCTTTTAGCTCTGGTGAAGATTTAAGCGGCATAGTCGAAGTGACAAATCATGGCGAGATTCTCAGAAACCGATACAACCCTATGATTCTTGCGCTTGCAAGACTTGAAAAGCCTGTGATTGCTGCGGTAAATGGCGTAGCAGCGGGAGCAGGATTCAGCCTGGCACTGGCCTGTGATTTTCGGCTATCTTCAGAAAAAGCGAGTTTCATAGAATCCTTTATTCATGTCGGTCTTGTTCCTGATTCGGGACAATTTCATTTCCTGCCGAAAATCGTTGGTGCAGCAAAAGCGCTTGAGCTTGCCATTTTAGGAGAGAAAATTTCCGCAAAAGAGGCGAAGGAGCTTGGCCTTGTCACGAAGGTAATTGAAACAGAGAACTGGTCACAGGAAATAGAAGCGTTTGCCGGGAAACTTGCCAGTATGCCAACGAAAGCAATCGGGCTGATTAAACGGACACTTCGGGAAAGCATGTCACTAAACCTGGAAGAGATACTAGAAAAAGAAGCGTTTGCTCAAAGAATTGCGGGCCTTACCAAGGATCATCACGAAGGAGTTTCGGCCTTTTTGGAAAAACGGGATGCCGTATTTCAAGGGAAATAACCTATTAAGAATAGCTAAAAAAAAGGAGCGGATCACATGAGTACTGTAAAAGAACAAAAGCTTGAGGTGCTGCCAGCCATTCGTGAAAGCTACGACCTAATCATTAACGGGGAAAGAGTAAGCAGTACTTCCGGAGAAACCTTTACTACATACAACCCGGCAACAGGAAAAGCTGTAGCGGCTGTTGCTAAGGCAACTCTTGAAGATGCAGACCGCGCTATAAAAGCAGCAAGAACTGCCTTTGATCATGGCAAATGGAAAAAATCCGCTGTCGGAAAAAGAGCTCGTGTGCTAAACAAAATTGCATCCATTATGCGTTCCAGATACAACGAGCTTGTTGAGCTGGAAGTCCTTGATACAGGAAAATCCATTTCCGCGGCGCAAGGCCAGGTAATGCAGGCGATCGAGGATTTTGAATTTTATGCAGGCGCAATTGTGGGTCACAGAGGGCATGTAAACAATGTACCGGGGCAATTTTTCAACTACACACAAAAGGAGCCGGTCGGAGTTTGTGCGCAGATCATTCCATGGAACTACCCGCTCATGATGGCTGCATGGAAGGTAGCCCCTGCGATAGCGGCAGGCTGTACGGTCGTGCTGAAGCCGGCAAGCCTTACCCCGCTGACTGCCATTGTTTTAACGGAAATCTGCCATGAAGCAGGGGTTCCGGCAGGTGTTGTCAACGTGCTTCCAGGAGCAGGTTCAACGATTGGTAACTACCTTGTAGAACACCCTGAAGTAGATAAAGTTGCTTTTACAGGCTCTACACCAATCGGGAAAGACATTATGGCAAAAGCCAGCCAGACATTAAAGCGAGTTACCCTAGAGCTTGGCGGAAAATCCCCGAACATTGTTTTCGCTGATGCCAATATTGAAGCGGCTGTTGCAGGCTCTATTTACGGCATTTTTTATAACACGGGCCAATCCTGTGAAGCGAGATCGCGCTTATATATTGAAGAAAGCATTTACGAAGAATTTATGGAAAAATTCGTAGAAAAAACAAAAAAACTGAAGCTTGGCGATCCATTCAGTGATGAAACGCATGTCGGGGCAGTGATCAGCCAGGATCAGCTTGAAACGATTGACGGATATGTCCAATCGGCTGTGCAGGAAGGTGCGACAATCCTTGAAGGCGGCAAAGCAGCATCCATTGAAGGGTATGAAGATGGTTTTTGGTATGAGCCAACGGTCATTACAGATGTAAATCAAAGCATGAAGGTTGTTCAGGAAGAAATCTTTGGACCGGTTGTTGTTGTTTCTAAATTCAGCAATGAAAAAGAAGCGATTCAGCTCGCTAATGATACAATCTTCGGACTTGGATCAGCCATCTGGACAACAGATCAGGCACGTGCAACCCGTGTAGCAAACGAAATCAGAGCAGGAATTGTGATGGTAAACAGCCCAATGTCAGCGTTCCCTGGTACCCCATTCGGAGGCTACAAGCAATCAGGCTTTGGAAGAGAGCTTTGCATCGAAACACTGGATTTGTACACGGAAACGAAAAGTGTGCTCTCCTACTTTGGAAACCGTCCGTTGAACTTCTTTAATATCTAAATAAAACGAGCAATTCTTCAAGGAAGAAGAATTGCTCGTCTTCATATCAATTAAAATTTGGAAGGATGGATAGCGATGATTCAGCAAATTGCTGTTATTGGCTCCGGTGTAATGGGAAGAGGCATTGCTTACGTTTCTGCAGTCGGAGGCTTCGACGTTTACCTTGCTGATTTAAAGGAAGAAGCTTTAGTCAGCGCCAAAGCGGAAATTGATTTGATTTTTGAAAAGGCTGCTGCCAGAAACATTCTGTCACAGGAACAGATTAATGCAGCCAATGAGCGTCTGCATTACACTGATAGCATTGAAGGGGCATCTCAAAGAGCCGACCTTATCATTGAAGCTGTCCCAGAGAACATGTCCATCAAAAAAGAAGTGTTTGAAATGCTTGATAAATATGCGAAAGAGGACTGCATTTTTGCTTCTAACACGTCTACCATGAGCCCAACTGAAATTGGCTCTTTTACAGGAAGACCTGAGAAAGTCATTGCGATGCACTTCTTTAACCCGGTACATAAAATGCCGCTTATTGAAATTGTCAGAGGGCTTGAAACAAGTGATGAGACAGCTGCTTCCATTGAAATGGCTGCAAAGCAAATGAGGAAAGAAACAGTTACGATCAAGGAATTCCCGGGATTTGTGACGAGCAGAATTTCAGCGCTCGTTGGCAATGAAGCCTTTTATATGCTCCAGGAAGGTGTTGGAACACCTGAAGAAATCGACAAGGCCATCCGCCTTGGGCTGAATTACCCGATGGGACCGTTTGAGCTCGGAGATCTTGTTGGTCTTGATACAAGGCTTCATAATCTGAACTATCTCCACAAGACTCTTGGAGAAAAATACCGCCCTGCACCGCTTCTTGTTCAATATGTTAAAGCAGGAAGGCTTGGCAGAAAGAGCGGCAAAGGGGTCTATGATTATACGAATTGGGAAATGGTGAAACGATAAAAGAGGGGGGCTTTAGCGTGCGTGAAGCAATAATAGTCGATGCCGTCCGAACACCGATTGGGCGCTATAAGGGTGCATTAAAATCGATCAGGCCTGATGATCTCGGAGCGATTGCCATTAAAGGGCTCATAGAAAGAAACCCGGAACTGCCGCTTGCTGAAATTGAAGAAGTGGTTCTTGGAAATGCCAATCAGGCGGGTGAAGACAACCGAAACGTCGCCCGTATGGCCGGTCTTCTGTCAGGATTGCCAGTTGAAGTGGCTGGAACAACGATCAACAGGCTGTGTGGTTCAGGGCTTGATGCAGTAAATTATGCAGCTAGAGCGATCATCGCAGGCGAAGGGGACATTTTCATTGCAGGGGGAACAGAAAGCATGACAAGAGCGCCTCTTGTTATGGCAAAGCCTGATCAGGATTTTCCAAGAGGCAATATGGAACTGATGGATACAACAATCGGCTGGCGTTTTATTAATAAAAGACTTGAAGAAATGTATGGAACTGATTCTATGCCGCAAACAGCTGAAAACGTAGCAGAAAGATTTTCGGTCACAAGAGAAGAACAGGATCAGTTTGCTTTTGAAAGCCAGCAAAAAGCAGAGAGAGCGATACGCGAGGGGAAATTCAGGAACGAAATCATACCTGTCGTTTACAAAGACAGAAAAGGGAAGGAATGGGTCGTTGATCGTGACGAGCATCCACGGCCTGAAACCACATTGGAAAAGCTTGGCCAATTGAAGCCTTTGTTTCAGGGGGGAACGATCACAGCTGGAAATGCGTCAGGCGTCAATGACGGGGCTGCAGTTCTTTTGATTATGAGCAGTGAAAAAGCAAAAGAGCTTGGGATGAAGCCTTTAGTAAAATACAGAGCGTCTGCAGCAGCTGGTCTTGAGCCTTCCATTATGGGGATAGGGCCTGTTTATGCGGTAAGAAAAGCGCTGAAAAGGGCAAAGCTTTCTATTGAAGATATTGGACTCGCTGAACTGAACGAAGCCTTTGCTTCACAGTCCATTGAATGCATCAGGCAACTTGGGCTAAACAATGAAATGGTGAATGTAAATGGAGGGGCAATCGCGTTCGGTCACCCTCTTGGTGCAAGCGGAGCGAGAATTTTGACAACTTTGATTCACGAAATGAAAAGAGAAAAAACTAGATATGGGCTCGCAACCATGTGCATAGGGGTCGGTCAGGGGATCGCAGTCATTGTAGAGAACGCTGATTAGGAATGAGGAAGAACGCCTGGAAGTTCCTAAACACAAGCTTTGGAACAATTCAGTCAAAGAGGTTGACAGAGACAAAGCATTCGGTGTCAAATGAAAGGATAAAATAGTTCCAACTTTTAGGCAGAGGATCGTGAAATACTATGAATGGCAATATCAACACGAGGTCAATGATATTCACCCTTTACGGTGATTATATTCGTCATTATGGAAACGAAATATGGATTGGAAGTCTGATCCGTCTTTTAAAAGAGTTTGGGCATAATGAGCAGTCTGTGAGAGCGGCCATATCCAGAATGCATAAACAGGGCTGGGTCACTTCAACGAAAATTGGGAACAAAAGCCACTACTTTCTGACAGAGCGCGGCAGTGTCAGGATGGAGGAAGCGGCAAAAAGGATCTTTAAGCTGAGTCCGGATAAATGGGACGGCAAATGGAGAATGCTGATTTATTCCATTCCGGAGGAAAAACGGAACATACGGGATGAGCTTCGGAAAGAACTCGTTTGGAGCGGTTTTGGAACCATCTCCAACAGCTGCTGGCTGTCCCCGAATGATTTGACGAAGGAAGTTTACGCCCTGATGGATAAATATGAAATCAGGCCGTTTGTCCACTATTTCATTACGGAATATCACGGGCCAAGTGAGAATGAGAGGCTTGTGAAGGAATGCTGGGATCTGGAAGAAATCAACAAACGGTATGAAGCATTCATAGCAGAATACAGCCAGAAATATGTTATTGATAAAAATAAAATTCTGCAGGGTGAAATGACAGATGCGGAATGCTTTGTTGAACGGACACAGCTCGTCCATGAATACAGAAAATTTTTATTTACAGATCCAGGGCTCCCTGAAGAGCTGCTTCCAGAGAAGTGGCTCGGCAACCATGCAGCTTCTCTCTTCAGCGATTACTACAGGGAACTCGCAGAACCTGCAAGCCGATTCTTTGAAGAAGTGTTTCAGGAAGGAAACGAACTGAAAAACAAAAATAAGGAATATGATATTTTTCAGCATCCGCTCTTATTGGATGAGAAATAATGTTTCTTGAACATCAGGAAATAGTGAAAGATAAAGAATCTTAAGCTGTTTCCTTTTTTGTCTAGGCTGTTTTCGCATAGATTGTTGTTTTTCGTACAATCGCTTATCACATATTAATTCTGGCTTCGGGGCATCTTTTCTTAAATTTAGCAGATGGTACCTTGTTCTAGATGAAAAAGCAAAAATGTTTAAGAAAGGCTGTTTTCGTATAGTTTGTTGCTATTCGTAATATCTTAGAACACGTATAAAGACTAACTTCGTGGCATCTTTTCTTAAAATTCGCAGCCGTATATTGGTCCGCAATCATCTAAAATAGCTGAGAAAGCAACAATGTTATTAAGAAAAGAGCCTTTATCTATAGTGGAGGGATTAAAATGAATGAACTATGCAGCCTTCTCGGTATAGAAGTGCCGATCCTGCAGGGAGGAATGGGGAACATCAGCAATGCACGGCTTGCAGCAGCCGTTTCAGAGGCTGGCGCTCTTGGAACGATTGGAGCAGGAACGATGTCAGCAAAAGAGGTAGAAAGAATTCTGCTTGAAACAAAGGAAAGAACGTCAAAGCCTTTTGCTCTTAACATTGCATTGACGGTAACGCCTGCTGCGAAAGAATTGATCCAGCTTGTCACAAAGCACGAACTGAAGGCAGTATCCTTATCAGCAGGAAACCCTGCTCCCTTTATTCCCTATTTTAAAGAACATGGCATTAAAGTGATTACGGTTGCAGGTTCTGTGAAGCATGCAGTGAAAGCGGCAAAAAGCGGCTCCGACATTATTGTCGGCGAGGGATATGAAGCGGCAGGACTCAATTCTCCTCTTGAAACGACCACATTAACGCTGATTCCGCAGCTTGCTGATGCTGTAAACGTTCCGATCGCAGCAGCTGGAGGGATAGCGGATGGCAGAGGGTTAATAGCGATGCTTGCACTTGGGGCACAAGGTGTGCAAATGGGAACGCGTTTTATTGCGACACAGGAAGCGCCGTTTTCCGATTTATACAAGCAGCGCATTCTTGAGGCAGACGATACAGGCACGATGGTTATTGGAAGGTCAGTGGGACGAATCAGAAGAGTATTGAAAAATAATTCCTATGCCGAAGAAATTTTAAAAAAAGAAAGGGTTGGGCTTACCCTTGAAGAATACAGCAACCAAACAAATGAAACACATCATATCAAGGGGGCGATCGATGGAAATGAAAAGGAAGGCTACTGGAATAGCGGTCAGATTGCAGGATTGATTACCCATATTCCAACTGCAAAAGAGCTGATTGACAGCATTTCAGAAGAAATGAAACAAACGTTTAATAGGCTGGAAAGGTACCAGCAAAAACAAGTGTAAAAAAATTTGTTAGACTAATTAAAAAATTCTAAAATTTATTGCGGTTTCTTCAAGAAAATGGTAATATAACGTTAAATTAACGACCTGTAAAAAAACGATACATAGAAAAAACAGGGTTCTTTTTTCATTGGTTGTGTAAGCGATTTCATTTCGGTTTTATGGATGCATGGGGGAAATGAACGGGAAAGGCTGGAAAACAGCCTTATAAAAAGGAGGAGTACGATGTTTAAGGGGAAAAGAACCATTTTGGGAATGATGCTTGTCACAAGTCTGGCACTGACGGCTTGCGGAAATTCACAGTCTGCTTCAGGCGGAGGGACGGCCAAGGAAAACAAGGACAAAACGTTTAAAATCGGTGTGACCCAAATCGTTGAGCATCCATCCCTCGATGAGGCGTTTAAAGGGTTTCAAAAAGCGCTTGAAGAAAAAGGGGTCAAAACAAAGTACGAAATTAAAAACGCACAAGGTGATCCAAGTACAAATACAACGATTGGAACAACGCTTGTGAATGACAAAGTAGACTTAATATTTGCTAACTCTACTCCGAGCTCACAGGCTGCACTTGCAGCTACAAGAAAGATCCCGATTGTCTTTTCCTCTGTAACGGATCCATTAGGAGCGAAACTTGTGAAAACCCTGGATAAACCGGACGGAAATGTTACTGGAACAGTGGATTTTCATCCTGAAGCGATTCCGAGTACGCTTAAGTTCATCAAGGATGAGCTTGGCGGCAAAAAGGTAGGGCTTCTCTATAACGCCGGAGAGCAAAACTCCGTCGCACAGGTTGAAGCCGTGAAAAAGGAAATGAGTAAAGTGGGTCTTGAGCCTGTTACAGCTTCCGTCGCAACATCAGCAGACGTTAAACAGGCGGCAGAGGCGCTTGCGGGGAAAATCGATGCGTTTTATATTGTGACGGATAATACAGTCGTATCTGCTCTCGAATCAGTTATTGCTGTTGCCGAGTCCAAAAAGATTCCGCTCCTTGCAGCTGAACTTGATTCTGTCAAAAGAGGATCTTTTGCAGCATATGGCTTCAGTTACTTTGATATCGGCCACCAGGCTGGTGAAATGGCAGCGCAAATACTGACCGGCGAGAAAAAGATCAGTGAACTTCCAGTCCAGAATCCTGATAAATTAAAGCTTGTCATTAATAAAAAAGCGGCTGAGCAAATGGGCATCAAAATCAAGCCTGAATGGGACAAAATGGCCGAGTATGTGAATTAATCAGGAACATTACAAGTTTGCATAACAGCACATATTAACCAGTAAGGGAGCTTGTATATGTTTACTGCCATTTTCGGTTCCGTTGAAATGGGAATCATTTATGCCATTATGGCTCTTGGAGTCTATCTTTCCTTTCGTGTTCTTGATTTTCCGGATTTAACAGTAGACGGAAGCTTTGTCACAGGAGCCTCTGTGTCAGCCTCCCTTATCGTGCTTGGAGTCAATCCTTTTCTTGCAACACTTGCGGCTCTTGCTGCCGGGTTCATTGCCGGCAGCATAACAGGCATTCTTCATACCAAGGGGAAAATCAATCCTCTGCTATCCGGAATATTGATGATGATTGCTTTATATTCTATTAACCTTCGAATTATGGGGACAACATCACAAACGGCAATCGGGGTTCCGAATATTCCGCTATTAAACTCTGATACGGTTTTTACTGCTGTCGGTTCATGGTCTTCTGCCATTGGAATTGATGGAATGCTGAATGGATTGTTCACTGCGATCGGGCTTGGAGGAGATTTGCCTGAAACGTGGGGAATTCTTATTTTCATGCTGCTCTTGACCTTCCTGATTAAAGTACTTACGGATAGATTTTTAAAAACCGACATTGGAATGGCGCTAAGAGCAACAGGCGACAACCAGCGAATGATCCGCAGTTTTTCAGCGAACACTGATTCCATGATTGTCCTTGGGCTTGGGATTTCCAATGCCATGGTGGCTTTTGCCGGGGCGCTGATTGCTCAGTATGTGAAATTCTCGGACATAGGAATGGGAATCGGTATGATCATTATCGGGCTTGCCTCTGTGATCATCGGTGAAGCCGTTTTTGGCACGAAGAGCATTGCCCGCACTACTCTCGCGGTAGTTGGCGGAGCTGTTATTTACCGTATTGTAATCAGTCTTTCGCTTCAAGTGCAGGGGCTTGATACAGGTGACTTGAAGCTCATAACAGCGGTCATTGTCATCTTTGCTTTAATCATGCCGAAAGTGCTTGAAAGACACAGGATGAAAAAACGGAAAGAGAAACGCTATTCCGAAATGATGAAAGCAATCAGCGCAGACAGGAGAGAGGGGGAGGCCATTGCTGCATCTAAAGCAGATTAATAAGATTTTCAATGAAGGAACACCGGATGAAAAAATAGCTTTGGACTCTATTAATCTCTCACTGGACAAAGGAGATTTTGTCACCATTATAGGGAGTAACGGGGCAGGAAAATCAACGGTTATGAATGTGATTTCAGGAGTTTTGACACCAGATGTCGGGACGGTGGAAATTGCCGGAAAGCAGGTCACCTTCCTTCCAGAATATAAGCGCTCCAGAATGATCGGGAGAGTTTTTCAGGATCCGATGGCTGGGACAGCTCCATCGATGACCATTGAGGAAAACCTGGCTATGGCCTATTCAAGAAATAAAAAACGGGGCTTGAAAAGCGGTGTAACAAGAAAGAGGAAAGAACTTTTCGAGGATGCTCTTAAAACTCTCCATTTAGGGCTTGAAAAACGGCTGAATGCAAAGGTCGGCCTTCTTTCCGGCGGAGAAAGACAGGCATTGTCGCTATTAATGGCAACTTTTACAGAACCGGATATTTTACTGTTGGATGAACATACAGCTGCTTTAGATCCTTCAAGAGCCGAGCTCATCACAAGCCTAACAAAAGAAATTGTTTCGAAATACGGGCTGACAACAATGATGGTGACACATAATATGCAGCAGGCCCTCGACCTCGGAAACCGTCTTATCATGATGGATAAAGGGCAAATCATTTTAGAAGTAGAGGAAGAAAAGAAAAAAGAATTAACGATTGAAAAACTGATGAAAGAGTTCCAGAGAATACGCGGTGAGCAAATGGCAAACGACAGGGCACTTTTAAATGCTTGAAGGAAGGGAGAAATCTCCTTCCTCTTTTTTTAATTTGGGGTTCTTTTTCTCCTTTAAAGCAACAAAGCTATGCTGAAAAAGCGCTTGTTAAAAAAATGACTTTAAATTAGGCTCTTTTCTTAAACTTTGTTGCTCATGACTCCATATTTAGTCCTCGAAACCATTGGGATGGCAAAAACTTTAAGAAAAGATGCCCCGATGCTAGTCTAAATGCGTGAAAAAAGCACGTACGAAAAACAACAAGCTCTGCGAAAACAGCCTTAAATAAAAAGGACTCCATTGACCGTTATATAACGTGATGATAAGATAACGTTATAGATACGTCATTAAAATTAAAGGGGGATGCAATAGCATTCTGAATAAATGATGGGGGCACTGCAATGAAAAAAGGTATGGAAACAGGCCAGACGGCTGTACATGAATTCAGGGTAACAACTGATATGTTTGCGAGCTTTGAAGGGGAAGTCGTGCATCCTGCATATTCGACCGTTTCCATGGTCTATCACATGGAATGGGCATCTAGAAAAATCATTCTTCCTTATTTAGAAGACCATGAGGAAGGCATCGGCGGTTCCGTCAAGGTCAAACATATTGCGCCTTCAGGAGCTGGTACAGCAATCAAGGTAACAGCGACGTTAACGAAGCTTGAAGGGAATCTCGTTTTCACAGAAGTGGAAGCACATAATGAAGCCGGGATAATTGGAAAAGGGGAAGTTGTTCAAGCGATTTTACCGAAGCATGTGATACAAGAAAAAATAAATAAATCAGGGGCGTGAAATTTTGAAAGCGGTTACTTTTTCGAGAGAAGGGGACATTACGATGGATCTTTTTTCTAAAATACAAGGTTATGAACAGGTTGTTTTCTGCAACGATCCCCATACAGGACTAAAAGCAATTATTGCGATACATAACACAGCACTTGGACCGGCACTTGGCGGATCCAGAATGCTCCCTTATCCAACGATGGATGCAGCATTGGAGGATGTCCTCCGTCTTTCAAAAGGAATGACTTATAAATGCGCAGCAGCTGATGTAGATTTCGGAGGGGGAAAGTCTGTCATTATCGGAGATCCGCTTCCTGATAAATCACCGGATTTGTTCAGGGCTTTCGGGCAATTTGTCGATTCTTTACGGGGCCGGTTTTATACAGGCACTGATATGGGAACAACGCCTGAGGATTTTGTGCATGCTATGAAGGAAACGCGCTGCATCGTGGGGGTGCCAGAGGAATATGGCGGGAGCGGTGATTCATCAGTTCCGACAGCTCTTGGCGTTATTTATGGCATCATGGCCGTTAATAAAGCGGTATGGGGGACAGATTCGCTATCCGGCAGATCATACGCTATTCAGGGTTTGGGGAAAGTCGGTTTCAAGGTTGCTGAAATGCTGCTTGAAGCAGGCGCAGATCTTTTTGTAACGGACATTGATGAGAGAGCTGTCAGTCTTTTGCTTGAAAAAGGTAAGAGCTATCAGGCGACGATTAAAGCTGTTTCGCTGGATGACATTTATTCGGTTCCGGCAGATGTATTCGTCCCTTGTGCACTTGGGGGTATTTTGAACGACAAGACCATTCCCTCCCTTCAAGTAAAAGCGATTGCCGGATCAGCCAATAATCAGCTGTTTGAAGAACGTCATGGAGACATCCTGCGTAATCAGGGGATTCTTTATGCACCAGATTATATCGTTAATGCTGGAGGGCTGATTCAAGTAGCCGATGAGCTTTACGGTCCGAATAAACAAAGGGTTTTGACAAAAACAAAAGCGATATATAATTCTCTTTTGCAAATCTTCGAACACTCGGAAAACGATCACCTTTGTACAGCGAAAGCAGCCGATTTGTTTTGTGAAAAAAGAATAGAATCCCAAAAACATAGAAGCAGCTTTTTTACCCATTCCCAAAAGCCGAAATGGGAGATTCGCGTTTAAAATTCATAGATGAATAGTTAAGGAGTGAGACGATGGAACAGCAATTTCCAATGATTCAAGTGGTGGATGAAAACGGAAACCTGGTGAATGAAGAGTTCAAAAAACATTTAACCCCCTCCTTTGTTCAATCATTTTATGAAAAACTGATTTTAGCCCGTACATTTGACCGAAAGGCAATTAGTCTGCAGCGGCAGGGACGCCTTGGAACCTATGCTCCTTTTGAAGGGCAGGAGGCAGCACAGGTAGGAAGTGCTGTGGCGCTTGATAACGATGATTGGCTTTTCCCTACTTATCGTGATCATGCGGCCTCCATTACCTTCGGCCACTCCATCCCAAGAGTGCTTTTATATTGGAAGGGACGGGTAGAAGGTTGTGTGGCACCTGAAGGAAAACGCATTTTTCCGCCTGCTGTGCCGATTGCGACCCAGTTGCTTCATGCTACAGGAGCAGCCCTTGCTGAAAAAAGAAAAGGGACGAGAAATGCTGCCATCGTTTATTTTGGAGATGGCGCGACTTCTGAGGGAGATTTTCATGAAGGATTAAACTTTGCCAGCGTCTTTAAAGCGCCTGTTGTCTTTTTTAATCAAAACAACCAATTCGCCATTTCAGTGCCAATTCATAAACAGATGAACAGCAAAACGATTGCCCAAAAATCAGTCGCCTATGATATTCCTGGTTACCGGATCGATGGCAATGACATATTTGCCGTTTACTTTTATACCAAACGTGCATTGGAGAGAGCGCGGAATCAGGAAGGGCCGACTTTAATTGAGGCTGTGACCTGGAGATACGGGGCTCATACTACTGCTGATGATCCGAAAAAATACCGTGATCAGGAGGAAAGCATTCAAAGAAAGACGAAAACTGATCCTGTTCTCCGGCTTGAAAGGTACATGAAAAATCATGGGTTGTGGGATGAAGAAAAGGCTTCAAAGTGTCAGGATGAAGCTTCAGAAATGATCGAAGCAGCAGTAGCTGAAATGGAAGCTTTTCCTGAACCAAATCCAGGTGATCTTTTTGACCATGTGTTTGAAACGCCTACTTGGACCATTCAGGACCAAAAAGAAGAATACATGCATCACTTAAGAGGTGAAGGGCGATGACTTTGGAAACGAAAATTCAAACAAGCAAGCTGACCATGGTTCAGGCTGTAACAGATGCGCTTCGCATTATGCTGCGCGAAAAAAGTGAAGTTCTTCTAATGGGAGAAGATATCGGGAGCAACGGCGGTGTTTTTAGAGCAACGGAATCGCTGTTTGAGGAGTTTGGTGAAGACAGGGTTATTGATACGCCTTTAAGCGAATCGGGGATCATCGGTGTATCCATCGGCATGGCAGTAAATGGGTTCATTCCGGTTGCTGAAATTCAGTTTCTAGGGTTTATTTATCCTGCCTTTGAACAAATCATGACGCATGCAACGCGGATCAGAATGAGAACAATGGGGAAATTCTCTATCCCTATGGTGATCAGGGCTCCGTACGGGGCTGGAATTAGGGCGCCTGAAATTCACTCGGACAGCGTGGAAGCCCTCTTCACACACATGCCGGGCATTAAAGTGGTTTGTCCATCAACACCGTCAGACGCAAAAGGGCTTTTGATCGCATGCATTGAAGACCCGGATCCGGTGCTTTTCATGGAACCGTTAAAGCTGTATCGGGCGGGCAGAGAGGACGTCCCGGAAGGAAAGTATACAGTGGAAATTGGAAAAGCAAGGATCGTGAAAGAAGGTCATGATGTGACCGTCATTTCTTGGGGAGCGATGGTTCCAGAATCTCTCAAAGCTGCAGAAGAGCTTGAAGCAAAGGGAATTTCAGCCGAAGTTCTTGATCTTAGAACTCTTTATCCGCTCGACAGGGAAGCTATTGCGGCATCCGTTCAAAAAACAGGAAGAGTTGTCATTGTGCAGGAAGCTCAGATGACAGGCGGTGTGGCTAATGATGTAATGGCTGTCGTCAATGATACATCGTTTCTTTATTTAAGAGCGCCGATGGCACGGGTTGCCGGATTTGATGTTCCGGTTCCAATGTTTGCCCTTGAGGAGCACTATTTGCCTGATACGGAGAGAATCAAAAAGTCTATTGAAAAGACAGTTCACTTTTAAGGGAGCAGGTGATTGTATGTTGGAAGTGAAGCTTCACGATATTGGCGAAGGGATGACAGAGGGCGAGATTCTCCATTATTTTGTGAAACCTGGTGACAGTGTCCTTCGCGATCAGCCGCTGATTGAAGTGCAGACAGATAAAGTGACGGCAGAACTGCCCTCGCCTGCAGCCGGAATTGTAAAGGAAATATTGGTTGAAATTGGAAAAACAGTCAAGGTAGGGACGACGCTTATTTTAATTGAGAGCGAGAACGGCTCTAAAACGGCACCTGTTAAGCTTGAACCCCTTGAAGACAAAATGGAATTGCCTGCAGAAGGCGCTAAAAAGCACATCATCCTTTCGCCTGAGAGAGGAGGAAGAATCCTTGCAGCCCCATATACTAGAAAGCTCGCCCGTGACCAGGGAATTGATATTGAGCTCATCACAGGGACAGGACCCGCTGGAAGAATCACGGAAGAGGATGTCAAACGATATATGGAAACGGCAAATGAGCCGGCTGCTTCTAAAGAAACACCAGTAAACGTTCCTGTTCAGGAAAAAAGAGAAGAAAACCGTCCGGTAAATGAGCCGGCTAAAACCATTCCGTTTAAAGGCAGAAGAAAGCAGATTGCAAAAAAAATGGTTCAGTCTTTAAAAACCATTCCTCATGTCACTCATTTTGAAGAAATCGATATGACAGAGCTGCTTGCATTCAGGAAAGAGCTGAAGGGATTAGGCCAAAATATTTCGGCGGCAGCGTTTTTTATCAAGGCCGCTGCCATCGCATTAGCCGATTTTCCTGTGTTTAACGCCAAGTTAGATGAAGAAAAAGAGGTTATCGTTTTAGAGCAGGAATACAATATCGGCATTGCCACTGATTCTGATGAGGGTCTGGTTGTCCCGGTTATCCATCGTGCAGAAACAAAAAACATGAAACAGATTCATGATGAAATGAAAGAGCTGATCAAAAAAGCAAAGGAAAATACGCTTTCGGCTAAAGAAATGACTGGCGGAACATTTACGATAAGCAATGTAGGCCCTCTTGGAAGTATTGGAGCGACACCTGTCATTAATCATCCTGAAACAGGGTTAATGGCCTTTCATGCGACAAAAGAAAAACCGGTTGTAAAGAATGGTGAAATTGTCATCGGATGGGTGATGAATGTTTCCATGTCATTTGATCACAGGGTAGCAGATGGAGCACATGCTGTCGCATTCACGAACCGTTTTAAAGAACTCATCGAAAATCCGAAATTACTTATATTGGAGCTGGTCTGATGGTTGTAGGAGAGCTTGCACTGGAAAGGGATCTAGTGATTATCGGAGGCGGACCTGCAGGATACACGGCAGCGATCAGAGCAGCGCAGCTTGGGAAAGAAGTAACCTTGATTGAGAAAGAACTGCTTGGCGGGATTTGTTTAAATAAAGGGTGCATTCCTTCAAAGGTTCTTTCGCATGTCTCAGCAAAATACAATGAAATTTCGAAATTTAAGTCGTATGGAATTGAGGTCAGTGAGGTCTCCCATAACTTTAAAGCGACAAAGGAATATATGCGAAAAACGGTGGAGAATCTTCGAAAAGGGGTAGAATTTCTCTGCAAAGAAAACAAAATAGAAGTAATAAAGGGATCGGCTTCTTTTATGACAGAAGAACGGATCGGGGTGGAAAATAGGGATCAGTTTGATATTTATAAATATCGTTCTGTGCTGATCGCCTCTGGCGCCGCTATTCAAAAAGATGGGTTTAAACAGGAACGGATTCTAAATGCCAGAACGCTGTATGATTTGCCGGAACTGCCGGAAGAATTAATTGTATACGGCAATGATTACATCGCAATAGAAGCGGCATTCAGCTATCGAAATCTGGGGGCAAACGTAACGGTTGTTTTAGAGAAAGGTTTGACAGAGCTTGATGCAGCGATAGAAAAAGAGCTGCACAGACTTCTGAAAAAAGCCAAGATACAAGTGAAGAAAAATATGAGTCTAGAGAGTGAAGAAGAAACAGCTTGCGGCATTCAGGCTGTATTCCGCGATGCAGCAGGGGGAGAAGCAATACTTGAGGGTTCCCATTTGTACATTCAATCAGGCTTGAGACCAGCTCTTGAGGATTTGGGGGCTGACCGTATTGGGCTTGAACTGGATGACGAAGGCTTTATTTCAGTTGATTCCGAGTGCAGAACTTCTCTGCCGGGAATTTGGGCAGCGGGTGATATTACGGGGGGCTCGCAGCTTGCCGTTAAAGCAATTAAGCAGGGGAAAACAGCAGCAGAAAGCATAGCGGGTATGAAACCGGAATGCGATCTGACCCTTCTTCCGAAAGTCATTCACAGCAATCCTCCAATTGCGGCTGCCGGATTGACAGAAGAGGAAGCCATTCTGCTGGGGCATAACGTTAAAACGGGGCAATTCAGTCTCGCTGGGAACGGATTTACCGCAATTAAAAGTGAAAAAGATGGTCTCATGAAAGTGGTTTCGGATGCTGATACAGATTTGATTTTAGGAATTCATATGATGGGGCAGGGTGCTGTCGAATTAATCAGTTCCGGAGTGACGGCAATGGAAATGGCAGCGCGGGAGGAAGATTTGAAATTCCCGCTCTATCCGCATCCGAGCATGAATGAAGCTTTGCTTGAAGCAGTGGAAGCATTAACAGGCCAGGCGATTCACCAGGTGCCAAAGAAAACTCCTGCAGCTATGACAAAATAATGGTGAAAAAAAATGGCTGTCTCACGCAAGGTGAGGCAGCTCTTCTATTTGTATAGAAATTATTTTGCAGGAACTGTGAAAGCTACATGCTTTGTTTTTAAATAATCTTCAGAAGATACATCTCCAAAATCAAGGTTTATGTTCTTCAATGTTTTAGAATCGATTTTTTCACCTTCAGGAGCAGAGAATACAAGAGTTCCTGTTTGTTTCTTGCCGCCTTTTGTTTCACCGCCGATTTTACCTGTTGCATCAGACATTTGAGCTGTCAGCTGCATGTCGCCGATTGTGGCTGTTCCGCCGTCTGGGTAGAAATTCAAAACTTTATCAGTCGTGTTTTCCAGAGACATTTCAACAGTAATTTTATCGCTGTTTACAACGATTTTTCCAAGGCTGACTTTCATTCCCATGGCATCAAGCTGTGTAGCTTTAGCGTCAACTGTTTTTTCAACAGTACTCTTTTCTTTTGGCTTATCATTTTCAGCTACAGGTGCAGCAGATGCTTCTGCGTTATTATCTTTATTTGCTGCTCCGCCAGCATTTCCGCAAGCAGATAATAGCAGGCCGGTGATTAAAAATAAACTCGTGATGGATATTTTCTTGAACATATTGTCTTTCCCCTTTAATATCATTTTTTTATGCATAGATGGATGAAATATCCATTGATACCAGTAAAAGAACGCATTATGATCAGCAGTAAACAGGTAATCTTTTATTTTGATTTTCTGATAAGCTCCCAGACGTGCATCAGCTGTCTGATTTTTTTATCAGATCCAGCTGCGAGAGTGTGGAAGAGGACGGGGTGCTTTTTTATTTCCTCAAGCACTTTTAAATCTTCCAGCGTAAAATAAATTTCCTCTTTTTCATAGGTAATTGGAATGGCGTCTTTTCCGGTTAAAAGATAATCTGTAGACACTTCGAAAGATGAAGCAATTTTCTTAAGAGTTTCATAGTCAGGCTGTCTTGATCCTCTTTCATAAGCTGTATATGCCGGCCTTGATATGCCGATGGAACTGGCGACTTGCGCTTGAGTCATGTTTCTCTTTTTTCTCAAAAGTTTCAAACGTTCTGCGAACACAGCCTGTCACCTCTCAAACTCTATTCACATTATACCGATTCAGATGGTTACATTGAACTGTTTGTAACGGTTTGAAACGTTATTTTATTGTAAAAATGTAAACTAATTGTAAAATAATCGTGACTTTTGTTGTGAGTGATGAAGGGTATACAAATAAGGAGATTGAAAGGGTATTTATGCCGAATTTATAAAATGGTCATGGTAGAAAGATAGTTGCGGATTTTCTTCCTGATTAGACACAAATAAAAAGGCTGGCCAAGTAAAAAGGCTTTTATCTATGAATTTAGAATTATATAATTAATCATAAGCGGTATATGGGGAATTGCTGTTGCTCGTACCAGGCAAGGGCAAGCTGTTAGTTGCTTCACGGCATTTTTTCTTATCAAATTGTTTTGCTGATGACAAATGAATCAGAGAAAAACAGCTTAAGAAATGAGCCCGATCATCATAAGACCCGATACTCTTTCATAGGAGGAACAAAATGGACTATTTGGATAATATGCACCCTGAAATGGAACAGGTTATTGATAACATAGAAAAAGTAATGGTAGGCAAAAAAGAGGTCGCTGTTATTTGTTTAACAGCGCTGCTTGCTGAGGGTCACGTGCTGCTTGAAGATGTTCCGGGAGTGGGCAAAACGATGATGGTCCGTTCTTTGGCAAGATCCTTTGGGGTAAACTTTAAAAGAATCCAGTTTACACCTGATTTACTGCCCTCCGATGTAACGGGTGTCTCTATTTTTAACCCTGAAAAGCTAGAATTTGAATACCGTCCAGGTCCTATTATGGGAAATATCATCTTAGCGGATGAAATTAACAGGACCTCTCCGAAAACCCAGTCTGCCCTTCTTGAAGGGATGGAGGAAGGAAGCGTGACGGTTGACGGTGTGACAATGCTATTAGAACGCCCGTTTATGGTAATGGCTACCCAAAACCCAATAGAATATGAGGGGACCTATCCGCTGCCGGAAGCTCAGCTGGACCGATTCCTTTTCAAATTGAAAATGGGTTATCCGACACAAACCGATGAATTGAAAGTATTATCGATGGCAGAAAAAAATAAGCCAATTTATGAAATAGATCCAGTTATGAACAGGGAGGATATCATCCGGATGCAGGACAGCATCAAAGGGGTTTTTGTAGACGATTCGGTCAAACGATATATCGTTGATATTGTCACCAAGACAAGAAAACACCCATCCGTCTATCTGGGGGCAAGTCCACGCGGTTCGATTGCGTTAATGAAAGCTGCACAGGCTTTTGCTTTTATCGGTGGCCGTGATTATGTCATTCCGGATGATATCCAATTTTTAGCGCCTTACACCTTGCCCCACCGGATCATTCTTAAATCTGAGGCACGTTTTGAGGGGAAAACTTCAGAAGATCTGGTGTATGACATTCTAAAACGGACGCCTGTGCCCGTCCAGCGGTCCATGACCCCTTGAAAAAGCTCCTTGTCCGGCTGCAATACGTTTGGAAGCTTATTTCCCTGCTGCTTCTAACGGTGATCACCTATGTATATGCTATGTTCCAGGGCGGGTTCGTAAGCTGGTTTCTTTTCTATTCCTTCCTTCCCTTTGCCTGCTATTCACTGCTTCTGGCCCTTTATCCGCTCAGATCCTTTAAGGTAACCCGCACAATCAGCCAGGAACAATTCAGAGCCGGTGAAGAACTGAAAGCATCTATTACTATCAGAAGAAAATTCCCATTTCCTTTAATCTATTTAATAGCAGAAGAAACTCTTCCAAGAAGGATCGTCCATTTGAATGGGACAGATTCAGCCAGGAGAATTCTGTTTCCGTGGTTCAAACGGACAGTCACCATGGAGTATACTCTCTCTCATATGCCAAGAGGCGAACATCAATTTGAAAGTGTCCGTTTGAAAACCGGAGATTTTTTCGGGCTTTTTGAAAAAGAATATTCTTTCAGCCTTTTCCGTGATTTTCTTGTTTACCCATCTTTCGTTGCCATTCCTTATCATAGTCCTTTAAAGCGTTATGAACAGGGCAATACACAATCCAATCAAAAATTCATAAGGGATACGTCTATGGCCATCGGAGTCAGAGAATACCAGCCGGGTGACAGGGTTTCCTGGATTGACTGGAAAGCTTCTGCAAGAAGAAACACGATGATGACGAAGGAATTTGAACAAACGAGAAGCCATGATGTTTACCTAATCATGGATAGGATGAAGTCAAATGTTTTCGAAGAAATTGTGGTATTTACTGCTTCAACGATTCGCTCCGTTCTGAAAAATGGCGCACAGGCAGGCTTAGTTTCATATGGAAAGGAGCAGGCTGTTTTTTCTCTCCATTCAGGTGAACAGCAGCTGCTGAAAATATATGACCATCTTGCACGTGTTGACTGTGACAGTCCGGCTTCCCTCTCTGACATTATTGAGCAGGGATGGAACCAGTATGACGGGAAAAAGGCTTTGAAGATTTTGATTACAGGGCAGGTGAACCTGGAGCTTGTACGCAAGCTTGAGCATAGAGAAAATGGTCATCTTTTCAAAATCTTTTTAATTAAAGACCGGGGAAGCAAGGTTACTAATGAAGAAAAGGTGATATTGGAGAGGCTGAATAAAAGAGGGATTGAAGCGGATGCCGTTTTTGAGGGGCGTTTTGAAGAAGCTTTTACAGGGGTGAGAAACTCTCTATGATGCAAAAAATTGATCGGAGTGCTACTTCTGTTTTTTATTACCTATTTGCTTTTATGCTGCTTTCGGAATGGCTAATTCCCCTTCAGCAAATTACGGATACAGGCAACATCACAATCTTTGTGAGTTTCATCGCGTTAAGTCTGCTGCTGACTTTTTTTGGAGTTAAATGGTATTACTCCATTTTGATACAGGGAATTTATATATTCTTTATACTCGGAAGCTTGTTTTACGAGGGAAGATCTCCTTTTGATTGGATAACTGAGTGGATTCAGGATGCGATTAATAATATAGGGGTCATCCAGCATTCATCGTGGATGGACATTACCTCTCCTTTTCGGACGTTCCTTTTTTTTATTTTGCTATGGCTGCTTGTCTATTTGCTGCATTATTGGATGGTCTATCAGAAAAAGATGACATTTTTCTTCATTATGACGCTTATCTATATTACGATTTTGGATACATTTACTCCGTATGAGGCAAATGGTGCTGTCGTTAGAGTGCTCGTTGTTGGATTTCTGCTCCTTGGCATGCTGAGCTTCGAGCGATTGAAATCAAATGAAAGGGTTAAGCACCGGCAGGGTACGATGGTCAAGTGGATTGCGCCTCTCGCGGCTATAACGGCAATTGCTGCAGGGATAGGGATCATTGCCCCTAAAGCGAAGCCTCAATGGCCCGATCCTGTTCCTTACTTGACCTCTTTTGCTCATCTGGACAGCTCGATTGGCGGGGGCGCTCTAAAAAAGATTGGATACGGAACAAATGATGAATCGCTTGGCGGCCCTTTTATGAAGGATAACACGCTTGTTTTCAATTCATTTGTACAAAGGCGCCATTATTGGCGGGTGGAAACAAAGGATATTTATACAGGGAAAGGGTGGAATATCTCCCGTGAAAATCAGGTGAAAGAACTGGTTCCTATGGGGAATGTGAAACAAACGTGGATTGGAAAAGGAGTTAAAACAGAGATGCTTAATGAATCTGTCTCAATTAACGGGAGCTATTCTTTTCCTCATCTTGTTTACCCTCTTGGACTAAGCTCCATCAAATCGAATCAGGCAGACCAGTTATCAATCCGTACTGCTAACGAGATGATCATACCTGTTAAAGAAGGAAGAAATACAAAGATTCGGCAATATGACCTGACCTATGAGTATCCTTCCTATAATATTGATAAGCTGACAAAGAAAAAGACTCCGGGTGATCTTCCTGATGACTTTATGCGAAGGTATACCCAGCTTCCTCAAAGCGTGCCTAAAAGGGTAAAAGAACTTGCTTTGAAGATCACTAGAGAGCAAAATAACGAGTATGACAAGGCAAAAGCGATCGAGCGATATCTAGGGTCGTCTGATTACAGCTACAATATAATTGAAGTAGCCGTGCCGGGGCCTGATGATGATTATGTTGACCAGTTTTTATTTGATTCCATGAAAGGCTACTGCGATAATTTCTCGACCTCCATGGTTGTGCTTCTGCGTGAAGCAGGTATTCCCTCAAGGTGGGTAAAAGGCTATTCGGAAGGGGAATACCAAAGCACGAATGCTTCAGGGCTAATGCAGTATGATGTAACGAATAATAACGCCCATTCATGGGTTGAAGTGTACTTTGAGGGGATTGGATGGGTGCCGTTTGAGCCGACAAAAGGCTTTTCAAATCCGGCGAGCTTTACATATGAGCCGGAGCAGAGCACTGTGACCCAAACGCAGCCGCAGAAACAAACCCCAGCCCCGATTGTGCCGAAACCGAATAAAAACCTTGATGAAAGCACTTCGGCTAAAACGGAAACCGCTCATTGGAAAGGCGTGTCATTCTCGGGCTGGCCTAAGTATGCCGTGATCTTTGTTTTGGTGCTGTCTGGTTTTTCTTCTATTTATTTTACGAGAAGAAAATGGCTTCCCTATTTCCTGATTCTTAAATATAAGCGGAGAAATGACGGGGAGGTTTTCTTTAAGGCCTATCCTGCTCTTTTAAAACAGCTGTCCTTTTATGGATTCAGACGGGAGAGCAACCAGACGCTGAGAGAATTTGCCAGAGAGGTGGACAGGTCTTTCAATAACCAGGATATGATTCATCTGACAGCAAGCTACGAGCGGGCTTTGTACCGCAGAGATGACGCTGGAAACGAATGGCGGAAAGTGGTTGAATTGTGGGAAAATTTAATTAAAAGGACATCATCTTGACCGCTCTCTGACTGGTTGATAGAATAAGGAAAATTAACTATCAAGGCTGCTAACAGCCGTTTATATTGATTACCTTCATATATCCTCGAAGATAGGGTTCGAGAGTCTCTACCGGGTTGCCGTAAATAACCTGACTATGAAGGCAGAAGAGTGATATTAACACTGCCAGAATTCTGCCTTCTTTTCTTTGGGCTGAATTCTGGCTTTTTGCATTTCATTCCGGTGTGATGTTCATGGATATAGGAAGTTAATAATAGATGGACATGCTTTATTTCATTATTTCCAAGAAGATTTTGTAAAAGCAGGGTCTATAGATTAACTGGCGCTAAACGCTAATAAAGCAAGAGCAGTAGTAATACTAAACTAGATGGGGTGACAGAATGGACGCAATGCAAGAAATGATTTTGGTATTGGACTTTGGAAGTCAATATAATCAGCTGATTACACGCCGTATCCGTGAATTTGGAGTTTACAGTGAACTTCATCCTCATACGTTAACAGCTGATACAATCAAGAAAATGAATCCGAAGGGTATTATTCTTTCCGGCGGACCGAACAGTGTCTATGGCCAGAATGCTTTCCGCTGTGACGAGCGCATTTTTGAACTTGATATACCGATCCTTGGTATTTGCTACGGCATGCAGCTTATGACTCACTATATGGGCGGTAAAGTGGAATCAGCAGGTCATCGCGAGTACGGAAAAGCAACAATAAAAGTGCAGAATTCGCCTGCCCTTTTCAAAGACCTTCCAGAAGAACAGACAGTTTGGATGAGCCACAGCGATCTTGTAGTGGATGTACCTAAAGAATTTCATGTGGATGCCGTCAGCCCTTCTTGTCCAAATGCAGCTATGAGCTGGGAAGAACGCAAGCTTTACGGTGTTCAGTTTCACCCTGAGGTTCGTCATTCTGAATACGGCAATGCCCTTCTTAAAAACTTTGTTTTCGACGTTTGCGGCTGCTCTGATATTTGGTCAATGGAAAACTTCATTGAAATGGAAATGGAAAAAATAAGAGAAACAGTAGGAGATAAAAAGGTTCTTTGCGCACTTAGCGGCGGAGTAGATTCTTCTGTTGTTGCCGTTCTTATCCATAAAGCAATCGGGGATCAGCTGACATGTATATTCGTTGACCATGGTTTACTGAGAAAAGGCGAAGCCGAAGGTGTTATGAAGACGTTCAGCGAAGGCTTTAACATGAATGTTATTAAAGTGGATGCACAGGAACGTTTCATGAACAAACTGAAAGGCGTCTCAGATCCAGAACAAAAGCGCAAAATTATCGGCAACGAGTTTATCTATGTGTTTGATGATGAGGCGCAAAAACTGAAAGGGATTGACTATCTCGCCCAAGGAACGCTTTACACAGATATTATCGAGAGCGGAACGGCTACTGCGCAAACAATAAAGTCTCATCATAATGTTGGCGGCCTTCCTGAGGACATGCAGTTTAAACTGATTGAACCGCTTAATACATTATTCAAAGATGAAGTTCGGGCGCTTGGATCTGAAATGGGCATTCCGGATGAGATTGTTTGGCGTCAGCCGTTTCCGGGACCTGGCCTAGGTATCCGTGTACTTGGGGAAATCACGGAAGAAAAACTTGAGATCGTCAGGGAATCAGATGCTATTCTTCGCGAGGAAGTAGCGAAAGCGGGACTTGAAAGAGAAATATGGCAGTACTTCACGGTGCTTCCGGATATCCGAAGCGTTGGGGTGATGGGTGATGCAAGAACGTATGACCAAACTGTCGGAATCCGCGCTGTAACGTCAATAGACGGAATGACATCTGACTGGGCAAGAATTCCGTGGGATGTGCTTGAAATTATTTCAACCCGTATTGTAAATGAGGTTAGCCACGTTAACCGGATCGTTTATGATATTACGAGCAAGCCGCCTGCAACAATTGAGTGGGAATAAATACGAACATTAACGGAATTATGACTAAAAATATTCGTTTTTTGTGTTGAAATAAGACGAATGACCTGCTAAAATATAACTATAATAACTGAATACGTCGTATAATATTGGGGATATGGCCCGGAAGTTTCTACCAAGCTGCCGTAAATGGCTTGACTACGGCGGTAAAAAATTATGGCTGAGGTCCGTTTATATCAAACGCACCTGCCATAGCCTTTTATCGGCAAAGTCAAGCGCTCCTTATACAAGGGGCGCTTTTTATATGGAACTTATTCGTTTTTATTTCTTGGCATCTCTTACGGAACCCATATTCTGAATGCGGCGGAAAAACACGGGAGGAAAATCAGCATGAAAAAGTATTTCCAGTTTGACGAGCTTGGCACAAGCTATAGAACAGAATTTATTGGCGGTTTAACAACCTTTCTTTCAATGGCGTACGTGCTTTTTGTTAATCCGCTCACATTATCTCTTTCTTCAATAAAAGATTTCCCGGATGCACTAAGAATGGATCAAGGGGCTGTTTTTACAGCGACTGCTTTAGCAGCAGCAATTGGATCGCTTATTATGGCCTTTCTGGCTAAGTATCCGGTAGCCCTCGCGCCAGGCATGGGACTGAATGCCTTCTTTGCCTATACTGTTGTATTGCATGAACAAATCCCTTGGCAAACAGCACTTTCAGGAGTACTGGTTTCAGGTATTATCTTCATTTTATTAACACTATTTGGAGTTCGGGAAAAAATTATCAATGCCATTCCGGCTGAGCTTAAATTTGCGGTCGGAGCGGGAATCGGTTTATTCATTACATTCCTTGGTTTTCAAAATGCAAAAATTATCGTTAATAGTGATGCAACTCTTGTAACACTTGGCAATCTTCACCATGGTGAAACGCTTCTTGCGATATTCGGCCTTGTTATTACTATTATCTTTATGGTAAGAAAGGTAAGTGGCGGTATTTTCTACGGAATGCTCATTACTGCCGTTGTTGGAATGATTTTCGGATTAATCGATGTTCCTTCTAAAGTGGTAGGATCTGTTCCAAGTCTTGCTCCTACCTTCGGGGCTGCTTTCACACACTTCCATGATATCTTTTCACTTCAAATGCTAGTCGTCATCCTGACATTCTTATTCGTAGATTTCTTTGATACTGCGGGTACGCTTGTTGCCGTTTCCCACCAGGCAGGATTAATGAAAGATAACAAGCTTCCTAGAGCAGGAAAGGCCCTGTTCGCAGATGCGGGAGCAACTACAATCGGGGCGATTCTTGGTACTTCAACGACTACAGCTTATATTGAATCAACTGCAGGAGTTGCAGCTGGTGCAAGAACTGGATTTGCTTCTATCGTTACTGCAGGCTTCTTTCTGCTGGCGCTATTTTTCTCGCCGCTTCTAAGTGTCATTACTTCAGCTGTTACAGCACCTGCTTTAATCATTGTCGGAATCTTAATGGTTTCATCTCTTGGAAACATTGACTGGCGCCGATTCGAAGTATCTGTGCCGGCCTTCATGACGATGATCGCTATGCCGCTCAGCTACAGCATCGCAACCGGTATTGCCATCGGATTTATTTTCTATCCAATTACAATGTTCTTCAGCGGAAGAAGAAAAGAAATTCACCCTGTTATGTATGTTTTGTTTGTAATCTTTATTCTTTACTTTGTGTTCCTTGCCGGTAAAGGCTAATAACGAATAGAAAGAGCCTTGCTTCTATATAGAGGTAAGGCTCTTATTGTTTTGGGAGGTACTTTGCAGGGTTTTCTGTAAGTGGCTGCCGGGGCTGTAAAAGACACTTGTGCTTTTCTGAATGGCACCGTGCCGATTGGATCGGAAGGTGCGAGATTCCTGTAGATCAAGGGAGACTGAGTGAGAGTAAAGCATTTTAATAGAGCTTGCTTTCTATATAAATAGAGCAGATAAGTATATTCATAGAGGCAAAAGGATAAAAAAGATGAAAGAGGAAGGAAAACGAAAAAATTTTAAAAAGTTTCTATTATTCTATTGATTTCGACATGTTTTGATGTTATATTTAGGATCCGACGTTAAGGGTAGCAACTGAGAGCGAATGAAAATAGCTTGAAAAAAGATTTTGAAAAAGTTGTTGACTTAAAGGTTGGAAACATGATATATTAGTTGAGTCGCTTCTGAACGGAGGCGCTAAACGAAAATGATCTTTGAAAACTAAACAGAACGAAATGCCAACGT
>NZ_JBMKNV010000020.1:0-40894 GCF_049220665.1 Chryseobacillus diguaensis | reverse complement strand
AGAGGGTCGAAGGTTCGAGTCCTTCATGGCTCACCATTTTCATATGCGGGTGTGGCGGAATTGGCAGACGCACCAGACTTAGGATCTGGCGCCTTACGGCGTGGGGGTTCAAGTCCCTTCACCCGCACCATTTTCATTTGCGGAAGTAGTTCAGTGGTAGAACACCACCTTGCCAAGGTGGGGGTCGCGGGTTCGAATCCCGTCTTCCGCTCCAACTCAAGCCGGGGTGGCGGAACTGGCAGACGCACAGGACTTAAAATCCTGCGGTAGGTGACTACCGTACCGGTTCGATTCCGGTCCTCGGCACTTAGACTTAATTTCATATGCGCCCGTAGCTCAATTGGATAGAGCGTTTGACTACGGATCAAAAGGTTAGGGGTTCGACTCCTCTCGGGCGCGCCAATTTATTCTTGTATTACATAAGAATATCGGGAAGTAGCTCAGCTTGGTAGAGCACTTGGTTTGGGACCAAGGGGTCGCAGGTTCGAATCCTGTCTTCCCGACCACTTACATATTAGAATGGGGCCTTAGCTCAGCTGGGAGAGCGCCTGCTTTGCACGCAGGAGGTCAGCGGTTCGATCCCGCTAGGCTCCACCATTCATATTAATACTTAACAATATGGCGGTGTAGCTCAGCTGGCTAGAGCGTACGGTTCATACCCGTGAGGTCGTGGGTTCGACTCCCTCCGCCGCTACCATATTGGACCTTTAGCTCAGTTGGTTAGAGCAGACGGCTCATAACCGTCCGGTCGTAGGTTCGAGTCCTACAAGGTCCACCACTTATACTACTGCCATGGAGGAATACCCAAGTCTGGCTGAAGGGATCGGTCTTGAAAACCGACAGGGGTGTCAAAGCCCGCGGGGGTTCGAATCCCTCTTCCTCCTCCATAATTTTATAAATGCTTAATATTATTGCGGGGTGGAGCAACGAGCGCTGCTTCTGCGAAAAATCTTCGAGTTGTACTCACTGAGCCGCATCTTGCTTTGGCTTCCTTAGGTGAGGACAGTCATGCTCTCTATGTGCATAGAAAAACTAAATACTTATTATTGTCGCGGGGTGGAGCAGTCCGGTAGCTCGTCGGGCTCATAACCCGAAGGTCGCAGGTTCAAATCCTGTCCCCGCAACCAATTGGTCCCGTGGTGTAGCGGTTAACATGCCTGCCTGTCACGCAGGAGATCGCCGGTTCGATCCCGGTCGGGACCGCCATTTATATTTTCTTCTATACATATAAAACTTAATACAATGTAAGAGGGTTTCAATAAGCGATAAGGTCGGGGAAGCGACTGAGTGAGCACCGCAGCGTATAAGTAATACATGAGGATGCGATCGAAGGAGCTGATGAATAGATTCGAAGCTTAGTGGAAGCCGAAACATAATTGATCGGTAGCTCAGTCGGTAGAGCACGTTCGAATAAGCTGCGAAGCGATGCTTCAGCGCACAAATCGAGCTGTTGCTTGGCTAAACATCCTGAGATTTGGGGATTGCCAGCAAGAAGGAACTTAATAGTATCAAACATTTTATATGGCTCGGTAGCTCAGTCGGTAGAGCAATGGACTGAAAATCCATGTGTCGGCGGTTCGATTCCGTCCCGAGCCACCATTATTTTTAAGAATTATGTGGCGGTTGTGGTGAAGTGGTTAACACGCCAGATTGTGGCTCTGGTATTCGTGGGTTCGATTCCCATCAATCGCCCCATTTACACTGCGGGTGTAGTTTAATGGTAAAACCTCAGCCTTCCAAGCTGATGTCGTGGGTTCGATTCCCATCACCCGCTCCAAATATAACCCATATTTATGGGCCTGTAGCTCAGCTGGTTAGAGCGCACGCCTGATAAGCGTGAGGTCGATGGTTCGAGTCCATTCAGGCCCACCATTATTCCGCAGTAGCTCAGTGGTAGAGCTATCGGCTGTTAACCGATCGGTCGCAGGTTCGAGTCCTGCCTGCGGAGCCATTTTTTATTTTTACAGTAATTTACTGGGGAAGTACTCAAGTGGCTGAAGAGGCGCCCCTGCTAAGGGTGTAGGTCGCGTAAGCGGCGCGAGGGTTCAAATCCCTCCTTCTCCGCCAGTCAACCTTTTACATTTCAAGGCCCCTTGGTCAAGCGGTTAAGACACCGCCCTTTCACGGCGGTAACACGGGTTCGAATCCCGTAGGGGTCATATTTATATTATAAGAACCGTTGCTTTTAACAGCAGCGGTTTTTTATTTACTTAAAACCCCCCCATTAAGTTTCGACATAATGTCGAATTCTATGTTATGTTAATATAATCTCTCTCTTTCATTTCTTATCTTTCTCCTCATTCAAAAGCAAACTGAAATTGCTCAAAGCCTTTAAGACTCCTATTTCAATGAAATGCTTTATTTCCAATTCATTATTTCAAAGAAAATTGTTTAAAAATTTTGTTATTAGTTGTGTAAAAATGTGTCAAAAATTAAATATCTTATAAAAGAGGATTTCCGACTTTAGCCTTGAATAAAGTCGATATATACGTCAATTTGTATTGAAAGGGTGAACATGATGATTCTCTTATGCCCAACAGATTTGCAGATACATCTTTTCCACGAAGGAAACTACTTTAACAGCTATGAGCAATTTGGGGCTCATATAAAGGAAGTAGATGGTGTCTGCGGCACAGAGTTTTGTGTTTGGGCTCCGAATGCTAAAGAAGTAAGAGTAGCAGGTGATTTTAATAATTGGAACGGAAAAAGCCATCCGCTCCAGAAAGTAAGTGATCAGGGAATCTGGTCAGGTTTCTTAGAGGAATTAAAAGAAGGAGACCTGTATAAATATGAGATTCTCACTGTTTCAGGGGAGGTATTGCTAAAATCTGATCCGTACGCATTTTTCTCAGAAGAAAGACCTAGCACATCATCCATAGTTTATAACATGGAAGGATATCAATGGAACGACCTGAAATGGAGAAAAAAAAGAACAAAACAAACAATTTTTAACCGTCCTATGTTTATTTATGAACTGCATTTGGGTACTTGGAATAAGAAAGAGGATGGAAGCCTTTATTCATATCAAGAGATGGCTGAGCAGCTAATCCCATATATTAAAGACCATGGCTTTTCTCACATAGAATTACTTCCTTTAGTGGAACATCCCTATGATCGTTCCTGGGGATATCAAGGTACAGGATACTACTCAGCTACAAGCAGGTACGGCACCCCTCATGAATTAATGGCATTCATTGACGAGTGCCACCAAAACGACATAGGAGTGATTATGGATTGGGTTCCAGGACACTTCTGTAAAGATGCACATGGCCTTTATATGTTTGATGGCCAGCCTGCTTATGAGTACTCAAATTACAAAGACAGGGAAAATTTGGTTTGGGGAACTGCTAATTTTGATTTGGGAAAAACAGAAGTGCAAAGTTTTCTTATTTCCAATGCACTTTTTTGGTTGGAATATTTCCACATTGATGGTTTTAGAATAGATGCAGTGGCAAACATGCTCTATTGGCCTAACAACGAGGACTATTTCGAAAATCCTTTCGCCGTAAAATTCCTTCAAAAGCTAAATGAAGTTGTATTTGCTAAAGATCCTGCAACTTTAATGATAGCCGAAGATTCAACCGACTGGCCCTTGGTTACGGGTCCTACATACGACGGAGGGCTTGGTTTCAACTATAAATGGAACATGGGCTGGATGAACGATGTGCTCACTTATATGGAAGCACACCCCCATGAAAGAAAGTACCTTCATAATAAGATAACTTTTTCTCTTGTTTATACATTCAGTGAAAATTTTATTTTGCCTTTATCCCATGATGAAGTGGTTCACGGGAAAAAGTCGCTGCTGAATAAAATGCCTGGCGATTACTGGCAAAAATTCGCTCAGCTCAGACTTCTTTACGGCTACATGATCGCTCATCCTGGAAAAAAACTCCTTTTTATGGGAGGGGAGTTCGGGCAATTTGATGAGTGGAAAGACCTTGAAAAGCTGGATTGGATACTTGATGAGTTCGAAATGCATCAAAAAGTCCGGATATATTTTAAAGAACTGCTCAATATCTATAAAAAACAGCGGCCTCTTTATGAACTGGATCACGAGCCAGAAGGATTTGAATGGATTGATGCCGATAACTCGGAGCAAAGCATTTTTTCTTTTATCCGTAAAGGTTCGACTCCAAACGAACTGCTTATCATCGTGTGCAACTTTACAGCTGAAGTCTATCATGATTATCAAATTGGGGTTCCTATTGATACAAGGTATAAAGAGATCCTGAATAGTGACCATGTAGACTTCGGCGGTTCTGGACAAATCAATAAAAAAGAATTAAAAGCTGTACTAGGAGAAATACATGGTAAAAGCTATTCTATTTCCATGACAATTCCGCCTATGGGCATCAGTATTTTAAGAGCAATTAAAAAGAGAGGGGAAATGAAAAATGAGAAAGAATTGCGTAGCGATGCTCCTGGCAGGGGGAAAAGGTAGCCGTCTAAGCTCTTTAACGAAAAATTTGGCAAAACCGGCTGTTCCTTTTGGAGGAAAATATCGCATCATCGATTTTACACTAAGCAACTGTACCAACTCAGGAATGGATACAGTGGGTGTTTTGACACAGTATCAGCCTCTTGTTCTCCATTCTTACATCGGTATCGGAAGTGCCTGGGATCTTGACCGCAAAAACGGAGGAGTTACCGTATTGCCTCCATACGCAGAATCTTCTGAAGTGAAATGGTATAAAGGTACAGCAAGTGCGATCTATCAAAACCTAAACTATTTGAAACAATACGAGCCTGAATATGTATTGATTTTATCCGGAGATCACATTTATAAAATGGATTACGGCAAAATGCTTGATTATCATATTGAAAAGGATGCTGACGTTTCTATTTCTGTCATTGAGGTTCCTTGGGATGAAGCAAGCCGCTTTGGAATTATGAACACTGATGAAAACATGGATATTCTTGAATTCGAAGAGAAGCCTCAGAATCCAAAAAATAATCTTGCATCTATGGGAATTTACATTTTCAAATATTCCGTTTTGGAAGATTACTTGGAAATGGATGACCGCAACCCATACTCAAGCAATGATTTCGGTAAAGATATCATTCCATTGCTGCTGGAGGAACATAAAAAAGTTGTAGCTTATCCATTTAAAGGTTATTGGAAAGATGTAGGAACGGTTAAAGGGCTCTGGGAAGCAAATATGGATCTTCTAGACTCCAATTCCACTTTGAATCTTTTTGATTATGACTGGAGAGTTTACTCTGTTAACCCGAATCAGCCGCCGCAATTTATTTCGGATTCAGCCGAAGTTACCGAATCCTTTGTTAATGAAGGCTGTATTGTTCATGGTAATGTTTTCAACTCAGTGCTTTTCCAAGGAGTAACAATCGGCAAAAATTCGACGATAAAAAAATCGGTCATTATGCCTTGTGCCACCGTAGGTAAGAACGTCTACATAGAGAACGCGATCGTGCCCGAAGACATGGAAATACCTGATGGTACAGTAATTAAATCCGAAAATGCTGATGAAGTATTGCTTGTTACACAGGAGTATGTAAAACAATCTTTCAGTATTTAATCAAGGCTGTAAATTCATTAATAGAGATGACATGCAGCAAAGTTTTAAAAAAATGAGCCTTAATAAATGATTCGGAAGGTGGAATAGACATGAAGATGAGCATGCTCGGAATTATAGATGCGACGATTCAAAAACCAGAGATTGAAGAATTAACATATAATAGGTCACTTGCCGCTGTCCCATTTGGCGGACGATACAGATTAATCGATTTCATTTTATCCAGTATGGTAAATTCAGGGATAGAAAGTGTCGCTATCTTCCCTAAACACCAATACCGCTCTTTAATGGACCATCTTGGTTCAGGAAAAGAATGGGATTTGAATCGGAAAAGAGACGGTCTGTTTTTCTTTCCATCCCAGAATCTTCATGAAGAATATAATGAGTTTGGCTCATTCCGCCAATTCACTGACCATATCGACTATTTTCATAGAAGCAAACAGGAATATGCTGTTATCACAAGCTGCAACACAATCTGCAACATTGACTATGAGCTTGTTTTAAAGCGCCATATTGATATTGGCTGCGACATTACAGAAATAATGAAGGATGAACAGAGCCTTCAAATGTATATTCTTTCCAGGAAAAAGCTCATGGAACTTATGGAGAGTTATCAAAATAATGGTTACCGTACACTGCAGGAAGCCATTACGAATGGCAGAAACGAAATGAATATTTGCACATATGAACATGAAGGCTACGCTGCTGTTGTGGATTCTATTCAAAGCTATTTTAAAATCAGCATGGAATTGCTAAAGCCAAGAGTATGGAATGAGTTATTCCTTAAGTCAGCGCCAATTCTTACAAAAGTAAAGGATGAGCCGCCAACGCAGTATTATAAAGATTCCTTTGTGAAAAACTCCATGATTGCAAATGGCAGCAGAATTGAAGGCCACGTTGAAAACTGCATTTTCTTCAGAGCTGTTCACATTGAAAAAGGCACTGTGCTAAAAAATTGCATCGTAATGCAAAAAACACATATTGGGCAGGACTGCAAATTAGAAAATGTGATCTTAGATAAAGACGTTAAAATTGGAAATGGGATAGAAATCATTGGAACGGAAGACGCGCCAAAGGTTCTTCAAAAAGGATCAGTTCAGGGAGCTCTGATGAACTCGTGAAAGTCTTATTCGCTGTCTCTGAATGTGTCCCATTTGTAAAGTCCGGGGGATTAGCGGACGTTGCAGGCGCCCTCCCCAAGGAATTGAAACGTCTTGGGGAAGATGTCCGGGTCATAATGCCAAAGTACGGACAAATTTCTGATGAATATAAAAGCGGCATGGAAAAAATCGGAGAGATTACCGTCCATGTCGGCTGGAGAGAACAGTTCTGCGGTATTGAAGTGCTTGAACACGACGGTGTTACCTTCTACTTCCTTGATAATGAGTATTATTTTAAAAGAGATAGTTTATATGGACATTTTGATGATGGAGAACGTTTTGCTTTCTTTTCAAGGGCGGTGCTGGATGTTCTGCCGGTGATTGATTTCAAGCCGGATGCCCTTCATTGCCACGACTGGCATACTGGCATGGCGAATTTCCTTTTGAAGGAGCAATACATGCAGCATGAATTTTACCAGGGAATCAGAACGGTATTTACCATTCATAATTTGCAGTTTCAGGGGATTTTTCCTGAGGAAGTTTTATTTGAGCTCCTGAATCTGGGCTATGAAGCATTTACTGCAGATAAACTTGAATTCTACGGAAACGTGAATTTTATGAAGGCAGCGATTGGTGCTTCTGATGTTATTACTACAGTAAGTCCAACATACAAAGATGAAATCCGGACAGCTTATTACGGCGAACGTCTTGAAGGCCTTCTTGAATATAAAGGAGATTCAGTGGTTGGAATCTTGAACGGGATTGATGCTGATATTTATAATCCTGCAGCTGATTCCAGTCTAAGCGTCCCTTTTGATGCACAATCTCTTGAAGGAAAGAAAGAAAACAAACTTGCGCTGCAAAGAGAGTTTGGTCTGGAAGAGAATCTGGACATTCCAATCATTTCTATGATTACCCGTCTGACAAGCCAAAAAGGCCTTGATCTAGTCAAACGTGTACTGGATGAAATGATGGAAATGAATGTTCAATGGATTATTCTTGGTACAGGCGAAGTGGAATTTGAAAATTATTTTAGGTATATGGAATCCTCCCATTCTGATAAATTTAAAGCATACATAGGTTTTGATGAGAAGCTCGCTCATAGAATTTATGCAGGATCTGATTTGTTTTTGATGCCGTCAAAATTTGAACCATGCGGTCTCGGGCAACTGATAGCTCTCAGGTACGGAACTCTTCCGATCGTGAGAGAAACAGGAGGGTTAAGTGACACGGTGCAATCTTATAACGAAGCAACTGGAGAAGGAAATGGATTCAGCTTTACCAACTTCAATGCACACGATATGAAAAATACGATTGAACGTGCTGTTGCTTTTTATATGGATGAACAGAAACTCTGGGAGAAGCTTGTTAGAAGAGCCATGTCAAAGGATTACAGCTGGAAGCAGTCTGCATTACAATATAATCAGCTGTATGCTGGTTTGATTGCGGGGAGTGGGAGCCGTGTTCTCGAGTAAGGAAACCTTTCAAAGAAGTTTTTTAAAACGCCTTGAAATGATGTATGGTAAAACTTTTAGGGAGTCCACCAGCAGAGATCAGTACAACACGCTCGGACTGATGGTAAGAGAACATATCAGTTCCAATTGGATAAAGACGAACGAAATGAACAGAACGGCAAATAATAAGCAAGTTTACTATTTTTCCATTGAATTTCTTCTTGGCAGAATGCTTGGACAGAATTTAATTAATCTTGGTATCAGGGAAGTAGTCCAGGAAGGATTGGGAGAGCTTGGTATTCAGCTGAGTGAGATTGAAGAAGCAGAATCTGATGCGGGTCTTGGAAACGGAGGATTGGGGCGGCTTGCCGCCTGTTTCCTTGACTCCATGGCTTCTCTCGATTTGCCTGGTAATGGATGCGGCATTCGTTATAAACACGGCCTGTTTGATCAAAAAATTGTCGATGGATATCAGGTAGAATACCCTGAACAATGGCTTCGCCATGGGAATGTTTGGGAGGTAAGAAAGCCGGATCAATCAGTTGAAGTTGCTTTCTGGGGATATATTGATGTAAGGGAAGAAGCTGGCCGCACACAATTCAGGCATGTTCATTCCGAAAACATTAGTGCAGTGCCTTATGATATGCCAGTAATCGGTTATCTTAACCAAACGGTGAACACATTGAGGCTATGGAGTGCAGAGCCATCTCACACCACTTCTCCTACGACAGATTTGATTAAGTATAAACGTGATACAGAAGCAGTATCGGAATATCTTTATCCTGATGATACTCACGACGAAGGAAAGCTCCTTCGGTTAAAGCAGCAATATTTTTTAGTTTCTGCAAGTCTTCAGAACATTATCTCTTCACACCGTGATAACAAAGGCAGTGTCAGGGATTTCCACGAACACGTTGCCATTCATGTAAATGACACTCATCCTGTACTGGCTATACCGGAGCTTATGAGAATCCTGCTTGACCAGGAAGGCATGGGCTGGGATGAAGCATGGCATATAACTACTCACACTTTTTCTTATACCAATCACACTACCCTTTCAGAAGCACTTGAAAAATGGCCTGTCTATTTATTTAAAGCGCTGCTCCCCCGAATTTTCATGATTATTGAAGAAATAAACAAACGCTTTTGCGAAGCATTATGGAACCGATACCCTGGAGATTGGGGCAGAATTGAGCAAATGGCCATAATTGCCCACGATGTTGTAAAGATGGCTCACCTGGCCATTGCAGGAAGCCACAGCACCAATGGAGTTGCAAAGATTCATTCCGAAATTTTAAAGCATCGTGAAATGAAGCTGTTTTATGATTTTGAGCCCGAAAAATTTAACAATAAAACGAATGGAATTACTCACAGAAGATGGCTTTTGAAAGCAAACCCAGAGCTCTCAGGACTTATTACAGAGGCAGCGGGTGACAGCTGGATCAGAAATCCTGTTCAATTGTCTGAGCTTACAAGATTTGCTTATGATCCCGCTTTCAAAGAGAAGCTGTCAGCTGTAAAACATACACGCAAACAAATATTAGCGGATAAAATTTTTAAACAAACAGGTTTAAAAATTGACGAAACCTCTATATTTGATGTCCAGGTAAAAAGGCTTCATGCATACAAACGGCAGCTGCTGAATGTGCTTCATATTATGTATCTTGCGAATCGCCTTAAGGAGGATTCCAATTTCAGTATTTATCCAAGAACCTTTATTTTCGGTGCAAAAGCTTTCCCAGGTTATTATTATGCAAAAAAAATCATTAAACTTATTAACTCTCTTGCTGATAAAGTAAATAATGATCCAAAACTGTCAAAAATGATGAAGGTCGTCTTTATGGAAAACTACCGGGTTTCTCTTGCTGAATATATTTTTCCGGCAGCAGATGTAAGTGAACAAATATCCACAGCGAGCAAGGAAGCTTCAGGGACCGGTAATATGAAGTTTATGATGAATGGTGCTCTTACAATAGGAACGCTTGATGGCGCCAATATTGAAATTCTTGAGGCAGTCGGGAAAGAAAATATCTTTACCTTTGGTCTTACCGCTGAAGAGGTATTGAACTACTATGAAAACGGCGGCTATCGGGCAGCTGAGTACTATCATCATGATATCCGTCTTCGCCAGGTCATTGATCAGCTGATGAACAGTTATTTTCACGAGACAGAAGGCGAATTCGAGCCTGTTTTTGATTCATTGCTGACCCATAATGATGAATATTTTGTCCTTCGTGATTTCTCTTCCTATGCTGAAGCACATGAGCGGGTTGAAGCAGCCTATATTGAAAAGGACAAATGGCTTGAAAAGTCCATTATGAATATTGCTTTATCAGGCGGCTTTTCAAGCGACCGAACTATTAAGGAATATGCAGATGATATTTGGAAGATCCATCCGATTTCAATTTATTCCTAAAAGGCTCTCTAGAGAGTCTTTTTTTGTGCTCTGCTTTTTTTATTCTTCAGGAAGTTCTTCAATAGCTTCAAGGTACGTATACATACTGTGATTATTTTTGATGGAACCCTTTTGGATGGAAAAGAGAAAAAGGCGCGGCAAATGCCTATAGGTAAAGACCGTGTTCGTGTAAGGGTTTTTAATACGTGAAGGAGGAAGCAGAGGGACTAGATCGCTTAAATTGACAAAACGAAGATATTGAATAGCTGTTTGCTGAAAAACGTTAACAAACGACTGATCGCCGACTCTTGGGCCGCCAAATGTATACATAAGAGGGGAGGGGAAATCGGTATTTTCATAGACATCAAGAGCGCAAAGGGTCGCAAGGGCAGCTCCAAGACTATGACCGGTTATCAGAAGCTGTTTATGAGAGGGAACTGCTTTAAGAGCTTCCATAACTGTCTCTCGGCAGGATTCATAAATGGAGAGAAATCCTTTATGCACTTTTCCTGCATCTGCATAGGGATAGACGGTTTGGCCAATATTTGCATCTGCTATCCAATCAGGGTCGGATTGCGTCCCTCTAAATGAAATAACGGCACATTGATCCGATTCCAAAATAAAACCAAACCATTCTTCTTCATATATGGAGAGGGCTTTAAAGGAAAGTACCACCTGAAAGCCTTCTGGGATTGTAAAAAGTCCGTTCTGATGAAATTGCTCATAGGTCAGTATACTGCACTCAGCAAGGAATACCGCAATATCTTTTCTTACAGTGCCTTTCATTTTCACGTCATTTTCCTCCTGTTTAGGACTGTTGTATAACCAATCTATGAACAGAAGAGTAAATGGGTGAATGCCCTTATTAACCGAAGTTTTTCCATGTAAAGTCTACCGATAATATACCTGCAGCTTCTTCGGAAAGCTGCCAAGACTGCTCTGATGCAGCTTTAGGATTACGGAAGCAGACGAGATTTTTATGGTATCCGAAAGCCCGGCACACAGACGGCCTGGCCGAATGGACGCCGCATTTATCAGAAGTGAGATCGTAGAAGATACAAGTTCCATGGTATCGCTGCTGGTTTTTGAGCTCAAGGCGTTTTTTTGCTGGCATTGATTTAATTTTCTTTTTTAACTTTGAAAGTTCCTTTTCTGTTACTGGAACGGGTCCGCAACAAAGACCTTTGCATCCTTGGCAGGGTAAGCTTTCCATACAAAATCCTCCTGTAATAAATGGATGAAATCCTTTCTCTAGTAACCAATGAAGCTATTATTTTAAACCATAATGTGGAAACTGTAAATTACAAATTTGAAAAAGGAACTGCTCTTTTAAGACAGCCCCTTTTCTGATAAATTTTATATGCAAAGATTGTTGCTATTCGTACTAACCTTGAACAGGTATTAAGACTTACTTCGTGGCATCTTTCCTTAAAATTCACAAGGTATATTGGTTCGCAATCATCTAATATAGATGAGAAAGCAACAAAGTTTAAGAAAAGAGCCTTAATAAAAGGGCAATATTATAAACCTCAGTGCTTCATAAACAATTAATTATCGCCGTCAAACAGCCTGCCAATGCCGCCAAGAATGCTTCCTTCATCTCTTGATTGTCCAAAATGGCCTGGAGCACTTGCCATTACCCGGTCTGCCAGCCTGCTGAACGGAAGGCTTTGCACCCAAACGCTGCCAGGGCCTTTCACTGTAGCAAAGAATAGTCCTTCGCCTCCGAAGAAGGCAGATTTTACTTTACCTACATATTCAATACCATAATCAACATCTTTTGTCATCGCAACGAGGCAGCCAGTATCTATTCGAAGCGTTTCACCAGGTGTCAGGTCAATTTTACGGATCGTTCCGCCTGCATGCAGGAAAGCAAGTCCGTCTCCTTCAAGCTTTTGCATTATAAAGCCTTCCCCGCCGAAGAAGCCTGTGCCAAGCTTTTTCTGAAAATCAATTCCGACCGTTACCCCTTTGGCAGCACATAAAAAGGCATCCTTTTGACAAACCACCTTTCCTCCCATCTGAGTCAGATCAATTGGAATGACTTTCCCAGGATATGGCGCTGCAAAAGAGACATGTTTTTTTCCTGCAAATTTGTTTGTAAATACAGTCATGAACAAGCTTTCGCCTGTTAAAACCCGTTTGCCGGCCCCGACAAGCTTACCGAGAAAGCCACCCTGATTGCCGCCATCGCCAAAGATGGTTTCCATATCTATGCCGTCTTCCATCATCATCATACCGCCTGCTTCCGCAATTACACTTTCTTCAGGATCAAGCTCAATTTCAACATACTGCATATCATCGCCATAAATTTTGTAGGCAATTTCATGTGCATTCATTTTAGGTCCCCCTCAAGTTTATCTTTATTTGTAGTATTCGCTGAATGGAAACAAACATTCGTACAAGCTCTTATCACGCATTCAGCCAAGCTTCGGGGCTTCTTTTCTTAAAGAATATTACCTTCCCGATGGTTTGTTAACCGTAATATAAGGTCATGGGCAACAAAGTTTAAGAAAAGAGCCTTATACATTGTCTCCAATTGTTCAGCAGATATATTTAATATATATTATTTTAACGGTATTTGGTATGGTCGAATAAATACAATATTCTGGAAAAGGGGAGCGAGTGTCTGGGAATGGAATATAAAGGTTCAGCAGTTTATGATAATAATGAGTTTTTTGAGCGGTATATGGAGCGCAGGCATCGTCCGGAAAGTCCTAACATCATTATGGAAAACCCTTTGCTAAGGGAGATGCTGGGTAAGATAGACGGGAAGGCTCTTCTCGATTTAGGATGCGGGGATGCTTCCCTTGGATTGGAATTGCTTGAAGAATGTCATTCCTATACAGGAGTCGACGGGTCGAAAAACATGTGTGAAAGAGCAGGAGAAAAAATAAAAGGCAGGAATGGAAATATTATCCATCAATCGATGGAGAATTATGGGTTTCCTTCGAATTCTTTTGACATTGTTGTCTCCCAATTAGCACTTCATTACGTTGAAAAAATAGACCGCATTATTGATAAAGTATATGATTGCCTTTCAAACGGAGGAAAGTTTGTGTTTAGCGTTCAGCACCCTTTGCTTACTTCTTCTTCTAAAAGCCTCGAAGCATCCGGCAAGAGGTTAGATTGGATTGTAGATGATTATTTTCAGAGCGGGAAAAGAATAGAGCCATGGATTGGGGAAGTGGTTGTAAAATACCATCGCACAGTGGAAGACTATTTTGGGCTATTAACAGGAGCTGGCTTTACTGTGAAGGAATTGCGGGAGGGAAAGCCTGTAAAAGAATATTTTGAGAACAAAAACGAATACGAAAGAAGGATGCGAATTCCGTTATTTTTAATTTTTTCCTGTGAAAAAAATAGATAAGAGAGCCAGCCTTATTTCTGGCTCTCTCAATTAAAACAAGTCGAAAATCCTGTCCACAAAAGATAAGGAACCAGCAAAATAGCAGAAATCCAGCTGATCTTACTTGCCATAATAATTACTAAGAGAGCGGTAATAACTACAGGATTTTCATCAATCCCTTTTCTCGTAATCCTCTGTATACGGATCCTTCTCATAAGCAGGCAGGTCGCCAAACTCAGTCATGATTCCTTCCTCGTCAAGCTCTGATTCATATTTTTCATGAAGCTCACTTGGATAAACAGTAACATTTTTTCCGGAAATATCTGTTCCAATGTAGTTTTCAAGGTCCTCAACATATCCAATCGGTTCATCGGATTCAATATACATATCATCATATCTTTCAGGAGGATATTCAAAATCAGATGGGCTTTCAGAGGTACCGAATTCAGCAACCTCTTGAAAAGTATCTTCTGCGTCATATGCCACAGACTCGTCGCGATCATCGAAATCAAATTGCCCGAATGGCGGCTTGAGCACGGATTCTTCAATTGGCCTGTCATGAGAAACAGTTTGGTTAGGGGAATGGTCTTTACAAGTAACAGCTGTTGGAAGTGCTGAAAGACGTTCCACTGAAATTGGCTTGCCGCATACTTCACATATCCCATAACTTCCCTCATTTAATGCTTTAAGTGCATGATCTATATCATGAAGCTCCTCTTCAGATAACTCGTTCAGGGCCAGATCTTTTTCTCTTTCGAACAGTTCTGTTGCCTCGTCACCAGGATGGTTGTCATAGCTTGATAATTCACCTGTCGATTCATGGGCGTGACCATTCTCCAAACCATAATGGCCGTTCTCATTAAAACGCGCAATTAGTTCATTTTTTGCTGTAACGAGCTGTGAACGGAAATTGTCCAGCTGTTCGGGTGTCAGCATTTCTACCCTCTCCTCGCAATAATTTTTTCCTTACATTATTATGAGCATTCCGAGAGTGATTCATGAGTTGAAATAATTGGACTGTTGAACTTTGTTGCTTTTTAAAAATAAATATCTTAAAGATGCCAAGAAGCAAGACAAAATGCGTGATAAAGGGATTTGCGAATAGCAACAATCTATGGAAAAAACAGCCATTAAAAAAGATACGGACACAAGTCCGTATCAGATCAGATAGCTTAAAAACAGTCCAATTGCCAAAAGGAAGCCGAACTGAGTATTTGTCTGTGCTGTTGCTTTCATAGCAGGCATCATTTCGATCGGCATTTCTTTTCCGATAAATGCTTTAACAGCAAAAATGGATTTAGGAAGACTTAGGAAGACAAGCAAGCTCCATATAGGTGCAATATCCAGAAGGATGAAAGAAATAATAAGCAAATAAGAAAGGATAAAAATAAATGCCAGAAACTTTACTGCTCTTCTTTTTCCCATAAGGATAGCCAATGTCTTTCTTCCATTTAATTTGTCTCCATCAAGATCTCTTATGTTGTTAGCGAGATTGATCGCACCGATCAGCAGTGAAACAGGAATAGAAATAAGAAAGGAATTAAGTGTAATGGTTTCAGTTTGGATGAAGAAAGAAATGAGTACTATTACAACTCCCATTAAAAAACCGGCCGTCAGCTCTCCAAAAGGTGTATATGCAATCGGTCTGGGTCCTCCAGAATATAAGTAGCCTGCTGCCATGCAAAGAGTACCTATTAATGCAATCCACCAGTTTGACGCAAAACAAATGTAAACACCCAGCAAAGTCGAAATGCCAAAGAACGTAAACGCAAGATTCAATACGATTGAAGGCTTTACTCCGTTTCGGACAATTGCCCCTCCAATTCCGACAGAATCTTTGTTATCAAGACCTCTTTTAAAATCAAAGTATTCATTAAACATGTTCGTTGCGGCCTGTATCAAAATAGATGCAAACAGCATGGCAAGAAAGAGCCATATATGAAATGAATGTACCTTTAATGCCATGACTGTACCGAGCGTAACGGGGATAAAAGCTGCTGTCAGTGTATGAGGGCGAAGCAGCATCCACCATACTTTCCAATTTTTATCAGACCCGCTAGGATTAGCATCAGGTGTATGTGTATCAGGATGCATAGTTTTCTCTCCTTTAATACCTAATAAAAAAAATGATTCTTTTGTATAACGATCAAATACAAATGAGTCTTAACTCCATTTTAAAAAAAGCAAACGGACCCAACAATAGTGTAGGGAAAAGTAAGCCTTGTGTCAATCCTTGAGGATAATAGCTTTTCTTGCTCTTTCCAATAATTCCAGCAAGTTTTTGAGACGCATTAATTTCTAAATGAAGATAAAATCTATATAATGAGGTTAAAAGCAGTCAAGCTGAGCCAATCTGCAACTATTGACACGCTAATTTCAAAGATGTATGTTTAAAAAAGTGAGTTTACGGATTTGGGGGGTAATTTAGGTGATTACTACGCTGCAGGACACGTTTAAGCGAACCATATTATCTGCTTTGGATATGGCAGTTAAAACAGGAAACCCTGTGATCGTCAGCCATGTCTCTAAGTTGGATTCAATGGGCCCCCTTGAGTTCTTTACATTCGGAAAGGAAATGTCTCCGGGAGAAAGGTTTTTCTGGATGTCACCAAATGGAAGACAGTCATTCGCAGGATTGGGCAATGAACTTGTCATTACATCCGAAGATAAAACGAACGCAAGGTTTCAGGAAGTTGAAAAGGAATGGAAGCGCTTTAAAAAAGTTGTATTCTATCAGGAAGCCAATGATCAGGATCAGGCTTTCGGACCGCTTTTATTAGGAGGATTCTCATTTGATCCTTTTAAAAATGATGAAGCGAAATGGAAAGACTTTAAAGAAGCGCGTTTTATTTTGCCTTCCTGTATGCTTTCAAAAACAGATAAAGGTGTATTTTTAACGATAAATAAGGTTATTCAAAGTTATGATCCTGTTGAACGATGTCTGGAATATTTCCAGAAATTCCAGACTGTAAGAATAAAAAAACACGCAGCTGAATGGAAAGAAAAAAACCCGCAGCAACTTTCTTTTGCTGAACATCATAAATCAGAATGGATGCAATCCATCAAAAAAGCAACAGATTCCATTAAAGCAGGAAAACTTGATAAAGTTGTCCTTGCAAGGGATATTACGCTGACTTTTAATGATCAGCTTCAAGCAGAGCAAGTTCTTCAAACACTGATTAATGAACAGAAAACTTCCTATATCTTTGCAGTTGAAAACGGTGAGAGCTGTTTCCTTGGAGCTACACCGGAAAGACTTGTCAAACTGGAGGGACAGAAGGTGCTTTCAACTTGTTTGGCCGGCTCCATAAAAAGGGGACAAACTGATGAGGAAGATATATTACTAGGCGAAACACTCCTTCATGACCAAAAAAATCTTGAAGAGCATGATTATGTTGTTCAAATGATTAAAGGAGCTTTGAAGGACTGCTGTGATGAAGTTCAAATTCCGCAGGAACCTGGCCTGTATAAAACTAAAAATATACAGCATCTGTTTACACCTGTTGAAGGAACCTTAAAAAAAGGCTGCTCTTTTTTGAGCATCGTTGAAACACTTCATCCAACACCAGCTCTTGGGGGATTGCCTAAAGAAAAAGCTGTTGAAATGATTCGAGAAATTGAACCAATGGACAGAGGCTGGTACGCAGGTCCCGTTGGATGGTTTGACGGTGAAGATAATGGAGAGTTTGCAGTTGCGATAAGGTCCGCCCTGTTAAGGGGAAAAGAAGCTGACCTATATGCAGGATGCGGGATTGTAAAGGACTCAGAACCCGAATCGGAGTATGCTGAAACGATGATAAAGCTAAAACCTATGTTATCAGCGTTAGGAGGGGATTTACATGAAATCTGACCAGTTAACAGCTTATACTGCGGGATTTGTAGATGAGCTGTTTAAACAAGGGATAACAGATGCTGTCGTGAGCCCCGGGTCAAGGTCCACTCCGATGGCGATTTTGCTCTCGGAGCACCCAAATATTAAAGTTCATTTGCAAATAGATGAGCGTTCTGCTGGCTTTTATGCCCTTGGACTTGCCAAAGCTAAAAAAAATGCGGTGGCGCTCCTTTGCACCTCGGGCACGGCAGCAGCCAACTACTTCCCTGCTATTATTGAAGCCCATTACAGCCACGTGCCTCTTATTGTCTTAACAGCCGATAGGCCGCATGAATTGAGGGACTCAGGGGCTCCGCAAGCAATAGATCAAATCCATATATATGGAAAATATGTCAAGTGGTTTGCTGATGCAGCCCTTCCGGAAAGCAGTATTTCTATGAGGCAATATGCTAGAACTCTTGCTGGCCGTGCAGCTGGATACAGTACTGGAGTGCCGATGGGCCCTGTTCATTTGAATTTCCCATTTCGCGAGCCGCTTTTGCCTGACCTTGAGCTCGAAAATTTATGGGAAAATGATTGGGAGCGAAAGAGACATGTTGTAAGGACATCTTCATTGCCAGCCATTTCAGCAATTGAGGCTGACCGGATTGCCAAAGTAATTCGGCAGGCTGAAAAAGGCCTGATTGTTTGCGGTGACGTACAAAGTGAAGAATTTCACAAACACATCCTTCCTTTTGCGGAAAAATGTCAATTTCCTATATTGGCTGATCCGCTTTCCAATTTAAGGACAGGCGGTCACAATAAGGACCAAATAATTGAATATTATGATTCGATCCTGAAAGATGATGAACTAAACAAGCATTTTAAGCCTGATTTGGTCATTCGATTTGGTGCCATGCCTGTTTCAAAGCCTCTCTTTCTGCAGTTGAGAGACCATCCTGAAATTGTTCAGCTGATTATTGACAGAGAAGGTGAGTGGAGAGATCCATCTCTTGCTGCTTCGGAAATTATTGCAGCTGACGAAGGATTATTTTGCAGTACCGTGATGGAATTTTTATTGGAGTCTGAAGTTGCTGGCAATGAGTGGCTCTCTGATTGGAAGAGAGCAAACCATGTATTTCGGGAAGCATTTTCAAGCATAGAAGATGAACCGGATATGTTTGAAGGGAAAATATATTCTCTATTGGGAGAGCTTATGCCATCTCACTCTCAGTTAATCGTGGGGAATAGTATGCCTATTAGAGATACAGATACGTACTTTCCTGTATCTGAAAAAGAAATAACCATATTTGCAAACAGAGGAGCAAATGGAATTGACGGAGTTGTTTCAACAGCAGTCGGGATAGCTTCTGCAAAGGACGAACCTGCTGTACTGGTAATAGGCGACCTTTCATTTTATCATGATTTAAATGGTCTTCTAGGAGCAAAACTGAATGATGTATCGCTTACCATCATTCTCGTTAATAATGATGGAGGAGGCATTTTTTCCTTTTTGCCTCAATCTAAGGAAGAAAAACATTTTGAAACGCTTTTCGGAACGCCGACAGGACTTGACTTCAAGCATGCTGCAGATCTGTATGATGCGAGCTACAGCCTAATCAAAAATTGGGATCATTTTAAACAGGAATTTTCAGCAAGCCTTCAAAAGAGGGGGATTTCTCTTTTGGAAATTAAGACGAACCGTCACGAGCGTGTCAGTTTCCATCGGGATTTGTTGCAACGTGTTTCCCGGGAAATAAAAAGCAGGCTAAAACATGATTAAAAATGTCAAAAACCTTCATTATCATATTGAAATATATGGAGAGGGAGAGCCGCTAGTATTCCTCCATGGTTTTACCGGCTCTTCACAAAATTGGATCCCTTTTGTTGATAGTTTTCCTGGATTTCGGCTAATTTTGATAGACATTATTGGCCATGGCAAATCGGCCAGCCCGAAGGAAACAGAACATTATAGCATGATGAATGCTGTGGAAGATCTTAAAATAATAGTAGAAGAACTGGCTGGTGAACCCGTTTCTCTTTTAGGGTATTCCATGGGAGGAAGACTTGCTCTTTCTTTTGCAATGACTTATCCTGAATGGGTTGAAAAGGTGATTCTTGAAAGCAGTTCACCAGGTCTAAAAGCTCCGGCTGAAAGAAAGAAGCGCATGCAGCAGGATCAAAGTCTTGCAGATGAAATTCAGGTAAAGGGAATATCTGCGTTTGTTGATAAATGGGAAAATATCTCTTTGTTTGAAACGCAAAAAAGACTTCCTGAAAAGTTGCGTAAATGTATTCGGGAGCAGCGTCTTCAGAATGTTCCTGAAGGACTTGCCGGCAGCCTGATCGGTATGGGAACAGGTGCTCAGCCGTCCTGGTGGGACAGGCTGAACAGATTTAATAAAAAAGTGCTGCTGATATCTGGCCAATGGGATACGAAGTTTTGTATGATAAACGAAGAGATGCAATCTCTTTTGCCTGAAGCCAGTTTGCAGATTATAAAAGATTCAGGTCATGCAGTGCATGTAGAACAACCTCAGATTTTTGGTAAAATAGTAAATGAGTTTTTAACACAAACAAATTAAGGGGGATTTAAACATGGCTTTTGATTGGGTATCCAAACGAAACTACGAAGATATTCTGTATGAAACGTATAATGGCATTGCTAAAATCACGATTAACCGTCCTGAAGTACATAACGCATTCCGTCCAAAAACTGTAATGGAATTGATTGATGCTTTTGCATATGCAAGAGACGATTCTGATGTAGGAGTCATCATTTTAACTGGTGCAGGGGAAAAAGCATTCTGCTCAGGCGGAGACCAGAAAGTCCGCGGTCATGGCGGATATGTTGGTGACGACAATATTCCACGGCTGAATGTGCTTGATTTGCAGCGTCTGATCCGTGTGATACCGAAGCCTGTTATTGCGATGGTTGCAGGCTATGCGATTGGAGGAGGACATGTTCTTCATATCGTTTGTGACTTAACGATTGCAGCAGAAAATGCTGTATTCGGACAAACAGGACCTAAAGTGGGAAGCTTTGATGGAGGCTATGGATCAGGTTACCTTGCACGCATTGTAGGACATAAAAAAGCCCGCGAAATCTGGTATTTATGCCGTCAATATGGCGCACAGGAAGCTTTGGACATGGGACTTGTCAATACAGTCGTTCCTCTTGAAGAATTGGAAAAAGAAACAGTTCAATGGTGCGAAGAAATTCTTGAAAAAAGCCCGACTGCAATTCGTTTTCTTAAAGCGGCATTTAATGCTGATACAGACGGTCTTGCAGGGATTCAGCAATTTGCCGGGGACGCTACTTTGCTATACTATACAACAGATGAAGCGAAAGAAGGCCGGGATGCTTTTAAAGAAAAACGCAATCCGGACTTCAAGCAGTTCCCTCGTTTCCCTTAAGTTTAATTGGCCAAACAGCTTGATGAGTTCCTCGTCAGGCTGTTTTCTTTAGGTTTTTAAACACAATCAGAAAGAGTATTGATATTTAATCAGCACACTCTTTTATTGAAAAGTGGCTCAGTTAAAGCTTAAAGTTGATTTTTACACCTTGTTGATTGGAGCGGAGGGCGTGAGACTCCTGCTTAGAAAACGTGTCATGGGAGACACCCCGCAGGAGCAAAGCGACGAGGAAGCTCTAAGGTAAGCCCGCTAAAGCTTGAGTGCCTGCTTGAATCAACAGCCAAGTTTAACAGCTTACCGAAATTAAAACAGGAACGAATAACAATATTGAGAACGGTCTTATTTTAAGAGGTGAAAATGTTGGAAGATGGAATGGTTATGCCCAACTGGCTGATGCAGAGGGCTCACCTGACTCCTGAACGAATCGGTCTGGTATATAACGAGAAGGAGTTTACATTTCTGAAATTACATGAAGAAGCAACATTAAAATTTCTTAAGCTGAAAAATTTTGGTGTAGAGAAAGGTGACCATGTTGCTGTCCTTATGAAAAATAGTGCTGAAATGGTGAGTTTGCTGCATGCGATCTTTTATGCAGGAGCACAAGCTGTGCTTTTAAATTCAAGGCTGACGGAAGAAGAACTAAGGTGGCAGCTTGAAGATGCGGAAGCGAAATTGGCTGTTTGTGATGCTTCTCTAATAGGAAAAATAGAAGCATCCAATACGAGTGTCATTAGCTTAGATCAATTAAATCAAGCAGAGGAACTTGCTTATACTCCAGAAAAGGAATTTAATCTAAAGCAAACAGCAAGCATTATGTATACATCCGGCACGACTGGTTTTCCTAAAGGAGTACAGCAAACCTTTGGCAACCATTGGTGGAGTGCTTCGGGTTCTTTGCTGAATTTGGGACTCAGTGAGAATGACAAGTGGCTTGCAGCTGTCCCTGTATTTCACATCAGCGGTTTGTCGATTCTTTTTCGAAGCGTCATATATGGAATTTCTGTCGTATTATTTGATAAATTTGACGCAAAGTCCATCAATCAAACGATTATGACAAAAGGAATTACAACGATTTCAGTAGTAGGAACGATGCTGAAGGAAATGATTGAAGAAATGGGAGAAAGAAAATATCCTAAAACGTTCCGCTGCATGCTGCTTGGAGGCGGACCAGCTGCTAAAAGCATGCTTGAAGAGTGCAAAGAAAAAAAGATCCCTGTCTTTCAGACCTTTGGAATGACCGAGACTTCATCTCAGTTCACTACTCTTTCTCCTGAATACAGTATTTCCAAGCTTGGTTCTGCGGGAAAGCCTCTTTTCCCAAACCAAATAAAAATTTTGGGCGAGAACGGGGAAGAGAAAGCAGCTAATGAGGCAGGAGAGATTCTCGTGAAGGGACCGAATGTAACACCAGGGTACTGGAAAAGAGAGGAGGCAACAGAAAAAAATATCATAAACGGCTGGTTCCGCACTGGAGATATCGGCCTTCTTGATGAGGAAGGCTTTTTATATGTCTTGGACCGGAGATCTGATTTGATTATTTCAGGAGGAGAAAATGTTTATCCGGCAGAAATCGAGTCAGTACTCTCTGGACATCCGTCTGTAAAAGAAGCAGGGGTCGCAGGTGCATCCCATGAAAAATGGGGAGAAGTTCCACATGCCTTTATCGTGCTTTCTTCTAATGCTGAAAAGCAAGATCTTATTGATTATTGCAAAGAATATCTTGCCCCATACAAGATTCCTGCTTATATCACTTTTACATCGGAGCTTCCGAGAAACGCTTCAAGGAAACTGCTTCGCAGAACGTTAAAAGAGTGGGCAAACGAGGATCAAAGTCGATGAGAATAAAAGAAGTATCATTGCATTTTACCGAAATGGAATTAGTGAGCCCCTTTACGTCAAGTATTGAAAGAGTAACAAAAAGGGAAAGCATTATTATTGAAGCGGCAGATAAAGATGGACTGACAGGCTGGGGAGAAGCTGTTGCCTTTTCTTCTCCATGGTATACAGAGGAAACGGTTCAAACAGTATTTCATATGCTGAAAGATTTTTTGATACCTCTGCTTTTATCACATGAATTCGAGCATCCAAGCGACCTGCAGCCTCTTTTCGGAGGCTTGAAAAGAAACAACATGGCAAAGGCGTCTCTTGAAGGAGCAGTATGGGATTATTTTTCAAAGAAAAACGGCAAATCGCTAGCCAGTATGCTTGGAGGGACCCGTTCTGAAATTGAGGCAGGAGTGGTGGTTGGGCTTAACCCGCTTCCTATTATGCTGAAAAGCATAGAGAACCATTTAGATGAAGGATACAAGCGCTTTAAAGTCAAAATAAAGCCTGGACAGGATATCGAGCTGATCAGCAGCATAAGAAAGGAATTTCCGAATATTCCGCTTATGGCAGATGCAAATTCTGCCTATTCTTTACAGGATACAGCCCGGTTAAAAGCTCTGGATGATTTCTCGCTAATGATGATTGAACAGCCCCTTGCAGCTGATGACATCATTGATCATGCCCAGCTGCAAAGAGAACTTAAAACCCCAATTTGCCTTGATGAAAGTATTGTTACAAGGGAAGATGCACGCAAAGCGATTCAATTGGGAAGCTGCAGAGTCATTAATATCAAGCCTGGACGAGTAGGCGGGTTGTCAGAGACCATAAAAATCCATGATGTTTGCCAGGAAAATAATATTCCGGTTTGGTGCGGCGGGATGCTTGAAACAGGGATCTCAAGGGCGCATAATATTGCTTGCTCATCCTTGCCGAACTTTATCATTCCAGGCGATATTTCAGCTTCATCCAGGTACTGGAAAGAAGATCTTATTTCTCCAGAAGTAATAGTGACAAATGGCAAAGTCAGAGTACCAAAGGAGCTGGGAATTGGATTTACCGTAGATCTGAAAAAACTGCATAAATATACAAAAATGAAAAAGATATACCGAAACTAGCTTCCTTAGGGAAGTTTTTTTATTTTATCTTGTAAAAAGGGGATTTTTATTCAGAAAAATTGTGTCATTTGCATTTGTCAAAACAAATGGAGTTACCTATTCTTGATAAAGAAAGGGGGAACAATAACTGCTTTGCCTTTAGGGCTGCAGCAAAAGTGCAAGGAAAACACTTCCCCTTCCTGCTTATCCTTTTCTGATGTGCCGGACTTTGCAGCCGGCCTCTTTTTACAATAGGCTGTATAAAAATACGATTCGTAAGAGGCTTTGAAAACTTAAAAAACTGGCCCTCTTGTCGGGCCAGCCCAGTCCTTATATGTCTTGTGGTTTGAAGGTTTTGCAATCTGTTTCTTCTGTTTTTGAAGCATGTTCTCCAGTGTGGCTGACTACATAGATTTCATCTGCTGTGCAGTGATTGCCGCTGCCCCAGTAACTGCAGTTGTGGACTTCACACATAATTTTCTGATTTGCCATTGCCATCCCCCCTTTAAGTGTGGAACGAATATATTTTCTCCACACCGAACAAAGTTCATTCAGGCCGACTTGAATCATTTTCTTTTAGTTCTCTGTTATCTTTCATAAACATATTCCAGAAAAAGATAAAGCCAGGGAAAAGAATGATAAAACCGACAATGTACGAGATGAAGAGCGCTTTAAAGGTATTAGGGTGTGTGAAACCGGCATCCAGTGTAACATCCGGGTAAATCATATAGGGAAGATGGGCTCTTCCGTAAGCATAGCTGGCAAGAAGATACTGAATCACTATAGCAATCATGGCGAGTCTTGGTCTTCCAATCACTCCTTTATGTTTTCTTGAAGGGAAAAACAAAGCGGCGCCAGCTACAATAAACATAATAACGGAACCAATCAAATAAGGGATGTAGTTCATCATGTTCAAATAAATCCAGGATGCTTCGCTTTTTAAGGTAAGCATAATGAAAAAGGCCATTATTAGTGAAATTGGACCTGTTATCAGGGCATCGCGTCTGTAAACCCGATAAGCATCAAGATCCTTTGCCAGGTTGACAGAGTAATCAGCAAGCAATAAGGCTGACAAAAAAAGCGTGCTGCTGATAGCGAATCCTACAAACGAAAGTATATTAGGGCTTGTAAGGAGTTTTGAAAACTGAAGCTGGTGAACACCATTCACAATTTCAATATATCCTCCATGTGTGACGGGAAGGACAGAGATTAAAAAAGCGGGAATAATAAAACCCGAAATTCCCGATATGTAAGTTAAAGCATTATGATATTTCTTGGCTACATGAGAAAAAACCAAAAATCCGCTTCGAATGGCCAGGAGAATGAGAATGATACTGCCCGGAATAAGAAGGACAGTTCCCAGAATGAAGGTAGCACCGGGAAAAAAACTAAACAAGGCAACAACGATCGCTACAATGAAAACATTTGTTACTTCCCATGTTGGAGAAAGATAACGGTTGGCAATGCTGGTCGCTTTCGTTTTCTGGCTTTTAATATAAAGCATGGACCAAAAGCCTGCACCAAAGTCCATTGTGGCCATAAAGGCATATATGAATATAAATCCCCAAAGAACTGAAATGGCTAGCAGCGCATTAAGAGAGACACCCATTTTCTCACGTCCTTTTCCAGTAAAGAATAATAAAGCAGTTAAAAGCTAGGAAATGATTAGTTAGTAAGCATTAACACCATCACTTTTGACTTGTTCTTTGATTTCCGGTTCAAGCGGATTTCTTTTAAAGTAAAAGGTCAGTACAAGGATTACTGCTGCACCTAAAATGAGATAGATAGCGGTAAATAAAATAAAGAGGGTTCCAATCTGGCCAGATTGTGTGACAACATCAGCCGTTCTTAGCATTCTGTATATCACCCACGGCTGTCTTCCAGTACAAGCGAAAATCCACCCGAACTCAACTGCAAGTATAGATAACGGACCGGATATCATACATACCCATAAAAACCATTTTGGAAAAGTATCTTTTTTAAGCACCTTTCTCCATAAAAATCCGGAAAGAGAAAGAACAATCAGCAGGCTGCCTATACCTACCATCGAATTAAAAAGTGTATGTACAAAAAGAGGCGGCCATTCATCTTTTGGAAAATCATTTAACCCTTTCACAACCGTGTCAAAGCTGTTGGCTGCAAGGAAGCTTAATGCCCATGGGACTTCAATAGCCCCTTTGACTTCCTGGGTGTCTTTATCAGTAAAACCACCAATTGCAAGCGGAGCATGATCCTGAGTCTTAAACAGCCCCTCTGCTGCTGCAAGTTTCTCCGGCTGGTATTCATAGAGTTTTTGCGCAGAAGCATGGCCGTTCAAAGCTGTAACGAAAGAAAAGATACCTCCCAGTACAAGCCCCATCATTAAAGCTTTCCGGTGAAAGTGATATAATCTTTCTTTTTTGCGGTGCTTGACCATTTTAAAGGCTGCAATAGAGGCGATGACAAAGCCGCCTGTCATGAAAGCAGAGACGGCTACATGTCCTGCCGAGACAGCAAAACTTGGATTGAAAAAGGCCTTCCATGGCCTGACATCAGTTATTTCACCATTTCGAATGGTAAATCCGTCCGGTGTTCCTTCAAAGGCATGAACATTTGTAATAAGGATGGCAGATGCTGCTGCTCCAACAAATACAAGAAATACAGTGATCAGCCTCATTTTAGTTGAAAGCCTGTCATAAGCATAAACATATATTGACATAAATAAAGCTTCTATAAAAAAGGCATAAACTTCTATTTGAAATGGCAAAGACATTACTTTCCCGATCACTTCCATAAATCCCGGCCATAAGAGAGAAAGCTGTGTTGCAGCAATGGTTCCGGTTGGAATAGCAACACCAAGCAAGACGGCCTGAGCTTTTGTCCATCTTTTTGCCATTATGGTATAATCCTTATCCTTTGTTCTTAAGTACATAATTTCCGCAGCAAATATCATGAGAGGAATTCCAACTCCCAATGTTGCAAAAATGATATGAAATCCCATTGTAGTGCCAAATAATGACCGGGCCAGTACTAAATCTGACATAAGAAATCCGCCTTTCTGAACTGTTATCTTTGTATTTTAGCCCCTTAACACTGTATGATCTGTTAAAGTGCATAAAAGCTTAACTTTAGATGAGTTTAGTGGAGGAAAAACTGACCTTCTTAAAAGCAGCTTTCATATAAATTTCCTACCTTATTATCCACTTTCTTCTAATTTTTATTCTTTTATTTTCCTCTTCTAGAAAAACTGGGATTTTAAAACTCGTAATTTGACAATAAGTAAGTTGTGCGATATTATATAAAACGTAATTATTACGATTTAATGAAAGGGGAAATTTTGATGAAACAAGGAATTCACCCAACTTATAATAAAGTGGTATATATGGATGTAAACAGCGGAAAACAGTTTTTGAGCGGATCTACTAAGACTTCCAATGAAACAGTGGAATGGGAAGACGGCAACACGTATCCACTGATTAAAATGGAGGTAACGTCAGATACCCATCCATTTTATACAGGCAGACAAAAATTTGCGGATAAAGGCGGCCGTGCAGATCGCTTTATGAAAAAATACAATATGAAAAATAACTAAAAGCGAGCTGTAATGCTCGCTTTTTCTTTTGGGTATTGAAAGATGGAACAATTGATTGCAGAGAATTAAAATGAGGGAAGGGAAAGAGGGAGAGAAACATTAAAAACGGGACATGAGGGAGACAAAGGAAATAAAAGAGGCAGTTAAAGATCACTTTCCTGAATAGATGATACATCAAGTCATCCTTATAAAAAAAGGATTCATTCATGAGAGTAAGAAAAGCATCCGATGGATGCTTTTTTAATTTGATAAAGCTATTTTCAGGTTCTTCAAATTCTCTCTCATCAGGCTGAAGTAGTCTTCTTTGTTTTGAATCGCTTCTTGTGAGACGGATTCAAGGTTATTAAGCGTTAATGGTTTAGCTCCCAATTCCTGTTCAACAATTTGTGAAATTTTACTGCTGATGTTTTTTTCAAAAATAACGTAATGGATGTTATGCTTTCTTGAAGTACTGATTATGTTTTCAAGCGTTTTTTGCGATGGTTCCTCCGAAGGGGATAAGCCCATTACACTGATTTCATGAATGCCATATCGATTTTCCCAGTATCCATATGCTGCATGAGAGACTAGTATTTCTTTTTTCGGTGATTTTTTAATGGTGTCTGCATATTCTTTATCCAGTTTTAAAAGCTCGGTTTTTAATGCGTGAAAGTTTTTCTCAAATTGAGCTTTCCCTTTTGGGTGCAGCTGAACGAGCGAGTTTTTAATGTTTTCGGCAATTTGAATTGAACGAATCGGATCAAGCCATACATGCGGGTCGGTATCTCCGTGTTCGTCTTCATCTTCACCTCCATAAGGATCACCGCTTTGACTTTCTTGATGATGGTGTTCTCCTTTTAAAAGCTTCATCCCTTTTGTAGCTTTCACAACAGGAATGTTTTCGCTTTTTAAGATTTCCGCTGCTTTATCTCCAAAACCTTCAATACCTGCACCTGTATAAATAAAAGCATTGCTTTCAGACATATCTACCATTGTCTTTGTGGAGGGCTCGTAAGAATGGGCTTCTACGTTTGGAGGAATAATACTTTCTGCTTCTACCATGTTTCCGCCTATCTTTTTTGTGAAATCCTCAAGAGGGAAAATAGTGGTGTATATTTTCAGTTTTCCATTAACATCATTCTTGTTGTCTTTTTTAGAACATCCGCTTAATATAATGGAAAAGCCCATTAAAAAGATCATAGATTTTATCAATTTCTTCATTTTTTTCTCCTATCATATGCTTGCATTGCAAATCCTCACTCATTATATCGTAATAGTTACGATTAGCCTTTTAATAACAATTGGCTCTTCAAGTGACCGAAGAGAGCAGGGAGTGAAGCACATTTTCTAACTCTTTTTTAGTAAAAGCATCTATAATTTCAGCGTTTTTACTAATCTTGGTTCCTGCTGCTCCAATTCTTAAAGTGCTTTCTTCGGGAATTTTCGCCTGTATCATTTCCAGTGTAAGCATGATGGACTCATGTGCTTTCTCTCCTCCTGATGAATGAGAAGAAGCACTAATAACAGCAACGGGCTTATTCATGAATTCCCCTGAAGAAACGGCCCAATCGAGCGCATTTTTTAAAACTCCAGGCACCCCGCGTGCATACTCAGGAGTGCAAATGATCACACCATCCGCTTCTTTCAGCTGTTTGCGAAAGTTAGAAACAGAGTCAGGAGGCTCTTCTGTATCAATTTCCGGATTGAAATGCGGAAGATTTTCCAACCCTTCATAAAAGTGAAAATCAGTTTCGAGTGGTGAGATTTTTGAGAGAGCCAACAAAATAGTTGTATTGGAAGAATTTTTACGCAAACTGCCTGAAATGGCGAGAATTTTTACTTTTTTTGCATTCATATTATGATCTCCTTCACAGTACCATTATTGGGTATGGCCAGCGTTCTAAACAAATGACATAAAAGTCTTAAGGCGTTATCATTTATGGAAGAGAAATGCGTTCATAACTTATGGATGATGAGGTTTCTGATTAGAATCTTTTGCTTCAGGGACGGGATCAAATCCTCCAGGATGAAATGGGTGGCACTTTGCAATCCGTACTGCTGCAAGATATCCTCCTTTTAATGCACCGTGGCGCCGAACAGCTTCTAATCCATAACTTGAACAGGTGGGATAAAATCTGCATGTAGGAGGTTTAAGCGGGGAGATGACTTTCTGGTAAAATTTAATAATACCGATTAAAACAAATTTCATTTTGTACACCTGCCTTTTTCATGTTTACTGTAAAGCAGAAAAAGGGTAAAAGCAATAAGAACACTTTGTCCGGTCAAATATTTTAAATCAAACAAAGTTGATGAAATTAATCGGAATTAGTAGTACAATGGAATAAGAACTTTTAAGGAGTGATAGGGTATGCCTTCAGTAGAAAGCTTTGAATTAGATCATACAGCGGTAAAAGCCCCATATGTCAGACATTGCGGTGTGCACAAGGTCGGGACAGACGGTGTAGTAAATAAATTTGATATTCGTTTCTGCCAGCCGAATAAACAGGCAATGCAGCCTGCTACCATTCACACATTGGAGCATCTTCTTGCCTTTACAATTCGCACTTATTCGGAGAACTATGATCACTTTGATATTATCGACATTTCTCCAATGGGATGCCAAACAGGCTACTATTTAATTGTCAGCGGAGATGCGAAAGTGACCGAAATTATTGATCTTCTAGAAGAAACAATGAAAGACGCCGTTCAAGTTACTGAAATTCCGGCAGCAAATGAGCTGCAATGCGGCCAGGCAAAGCTTCACGACCTTGAAGGAGCTAAGCGTCTAATGAACTTCTGGCTTGACCAGGATAAATCAGACCTTGAAAAAGTATTTGGGTAAAATTTAAAGCGGAAGCACGCGTATAGCCCAGACAAGCGCTGGAGGAAAATGATGCAAAGTCGGATTTTCTGAAGCGACTTCGAGGGGCTGCGTGCTGTAGCTGGATGACTAAAGCGGAAGCGCCTTGGTCAGCTCCCGATATAAAAGATGAACGGTGTTCTATACGAACACCGTTTTTTTATGACCATTGAGGCTAGTCATTTTTATTAATTAGCGCCAGCATTTGATGATCTTCCCATTTTCCGTTGATCTTCCCATTTTCCGTTGATTTTCACATTTTTTCTTGCAATGCCTTCTTTGTGGAATCGGCCTTTTCGAGGACTCTAATTGAGCCTGCATTATGTTGTATAACCCCTGCCTCTAATCGATAAAGCTTCAATAAAGCCTACCAAATACTAATACTCCTTTTAATTTCATTTTCCTTTTTAGGCTCTTTTCTATTTGCTGTTCATAATCTTATTTTTGTTCGCAAACTCTTTTTATGGGCAAAAACTTTAAGAAAAGATGCCCCGATGCTAGTCTGAATGCATGATAAAATCATGTACGAAAAACAACAATCTCTGCGAAAACAGCTTTTTTCAAAAAAGGAATTTAAAAAGTGATATGGAATAGTAAAAAGATGGAGAAAAAGGTATTCTCGGGGGTCATCAAAAGAAATAGGAGGATCATAATGAAAAATTGGACAGCGCTTGCAGTTATCCTTTTACTAGCTGCCCTTAGTGGATGTGCACAAACTAACGCTTCAGGATCAGACGAAATAAAGGAGCTGAAGGTCTCTTTAAACGGCCCAATTAAAGTGGATTTGAATAAATCTTATCATTATACCGCACATGTTACATATGGTGATCAAAAAGTGGAGGATGCTAAAGTAGAATTTGAAGTTGTTTCTTCTGATGGGACAGATGAAATGAAGAAAGCAACTGCTGCTGGCAACGGAGATTACAAGCTCGATTATACGTTTCGCTCTGACAGCATTTATTCTATTCAGTCACACGTCAGTGCCCGGGACCAGCATAATATGCCGAAAATAGAAATTATGGCAGGTAAAGGCGGAAAGCAAGCAATGAATATGGAAATGAAGCATTAGAATGAATCTTTTCTGCTCCTTAAGACGTGCATTCCTGCAAATATTTAGGACAAACTAACGCAGGAGTATTTTAGGTTTAAGGAGGAAAAGGATATGTCATCGCAAAAATTAATTACTGCGGTAAACAAGCAAGTAGCCAACTGGACAGTGCTATATGTAAAACTACATAATTATCACTGGTTTGTGAAAGGGAAGGATTTTTTTACACTGCATGAAAAATTTGAGGAATTCTACAATGAGGCAGGCACCTATATTGACGAGCTTGCTGAACGGCTGCTTGCACTGAACGGGAAACCTGTGGCTACTATGAAAGACTGTCTGTCAGTCGCATCAATTGAGGAAGCAACAGGGAAGGAAACGGCTGAAAAAATGGTTCAGCAATTATTTGATGATTTTTCTGCTGTAGCCCAAGAACTGAAAGAAGGCATGGATCTGGCTGCAGATTCTGGTGATGAAACGACAGGTGATATGCTTTTATCTATTCATCAAAAATTGGAAAAGCATAATTGGATGCTTAAAGCTTATTTAAATAAATAATTTGATAGGGGACTCAAATAAATTGAGTCCTCTTTTTGATCAGGGTTAAAAGTGTTTAAAAAGGGTAAAGTCAAAAATGAAAAGGTTATTGCTCTTTTCTTGAATTTTGTTGTTTTTTCATGCAATTAAGTGAATATAGAGCATGAATACACTTGCGTATTTTAAGAAGAGATGCCACGAAGCTAATCTATATAATGTGTTTTAAGACCATACGACTAGCAACAATCTTTGCGAAAACAGCCTTTAATTAATAGGTATCAAATTGCCTGTTTACTTGCTCAAGCATTGTATTGGCTATTGCGTCCCGAAGCGATTCACTGTCCATTTTACGGGTGAGCTGCTGAACTTCTTCATCTGACAGCTGGTAAACATAGTCGGCAATAGCCGCGTTGATGTCTTCGTCATCAGCCCTAAAACGGATAGCGGCATCTTTGATAAAGTGGTTTTTCCAATCCATTATCTTCCCTGCTTTCTTATCTTTTCTCCATTCAATTTTCCATTAATTGATCTCAGGCATGCACGTAAGTATATGGAAATAGGAAGACGAATGAAGTATGAAAGAAGCACCAGTGTTATAAACTAGGCTAAAACCGATGGATCAAGGAGCTGGGCAGGGTGTCAAAAGATAAAAAAACATACTATGTGTCAGTTGGCAGCGGCGAAATCTCGCAAAGCGAGACAGCCTCAACATGGGAGTTTAAAATAGAAGCAACAGCTGATGAAATTGTTGAGCTGAGAGAATGTTTTGACCAAGTGAATTTGGCCAGCTGGCAAGGATTTTTCAGATCTCATGTTCCTTTTATGGAATATCATTATGATAAGCAAAATGATGAGGTCGATGACATGAACCTAAAAGTTTACAGAATGATTTATGTGCTCGGAGATGAAGAAGCGAAAGAGCATATACGCTCACAAAATATTCTGAAAAACATTAAACAGCAAGAGTAGCCATTATACATCAGGTTTTCATTGTGATAAGATATGATTGGAAAAGTTGAGAGCAGAGGGATTAGAAGATGTACCGTTTTAAAGATTTTTATCATAATGAAGTTCAGCTTTCTTTTGACAAACATCCATTTTCGAAAATGCCAAAGCATGTCTGGGTGATTTGCAGATATAAGGGACAGTGGCTGCTTACAGAGCACGGAGACCGCGGCTATGAGTTTCCAGGAGGCAAAGTGGAAAAGCTGGAAACAGCGGAAGAGGCAGCTGAAAGAGAAGTGATGGAAGAAACGGGCGGCAAAATTGAAACCCTCCGTTATCTTGGCCAGTACAAGGTGTTTGGCAAAGAAAAAACCATTATAAAAAACATTTATTATGCTGTGATCAGTGAACTTGAGAAAAAGGACAGTTATTTTGAAACGAAAGGGCCTGTCTTGTTTAATGAACTGCCGGGCAATATTTTTCAAAATCGAAAATTCAGCTTTATTATGAAGGACGAAGTCTTAAAGCACTCTCTACAAAGGGTCAAAGACTGTTTTTTATCTGAAGGACGATGAAGAAGCTTGCCAATTATCCGGCAAGCTTTTCATTTTTATATTGGCTCTTTTCTTAAACTTTGTTGTTTTTTGATTGATTTATGGGAGCTATCATACATTGCGAATTTTAAGAAAAGTAATCTTTTTACGTTTTCTAATCCCATACGAATAACAACTATATTTGCGAAAAAAGCCTTTATATTTTTACAGTTTCATTGGTCTTTGACCAGTTTCTTTTCCAAATATTCAACAGCTTTATACATAATCGTTGCAATAACTGCAATAACGAGCAGGCTTAAAAAGACTAATGTGAAATTGAAAACCTGAAAGCCGTTAATGATCAAGTATCCCAGCCCATTTGCGGAAACCAGGAATTCTCCGACAATCACTCCAACCCATGAAAGCCCGACATTAACTTTTAAGGTGGAGATGATTGCTGGAAAAGAGGCGGGAAGCACAGCATCATTAAAAATTTGCCATTTTGATGCCCCGAAAGTTCTTAAAACTTTTATATAGTTAGGATCCACTTCTCTGAATGATGTATAGATGACAATGGTTGTAATGATCACGGAAATGATCGTGCCCATCGCAATAATGGAAGTAAAGCCTGGTCCAAGCGCAACAATTAATATTGGTCCGAGTGCTACCTTTGGCATAGCATTTAAAATGACCAGGTACGGATCGAGAACCTTTGAAAGCATGGGTGACCACCATAATAAAGCGGCCAGAAGAACCCCCAAAAGAGTTCCAAAAAGAAATCCTAAGATCGTTTCAAAGACTGTTACACCTAAGTTAGTGAGAAGGGAACCATCTGAAATCTTTTCCAGAAGCAAAAGAACGATTTTAGACGGAGAACTGAAGATTAAGGGATCTATCCATTCCAGTCTTGAAGCGGTTTCCCACAAAGTGAAAAACGCTGCAAAAATAAGGATTTGATAGAGCAGAATGTTGCGTTTTTGTTTTTTGAGGTCATTTAGATAATTTTGATGAAGGTTATCCGAGTTAGACATATTAGTTTTCAAGATGCTCCAGCTCCTTCCAGATGGACTGGAACAGCCATGAAAACTGCTCATCCTGCCGTGCATCAAATGGCGCCATCTTTTTCAGTGAATCAGGAACTGTAAACGTTTTAAACAAACGGCCCGGTTTTGAGGCAAAGAGAAAAATACGATCGCTCATCGCAATGGCCTCCCCAATATCATGAGTAACCAATATAGCCGTTTTTTTGTATTCCTTCAGCGTTTTGTGAACCGTATTTTCTAATTTCAGCTTTGTTTGGTAATCAAGGGCTGAAAAAGGTTCATCCAATAGCAGTATTTCAGGATCCACAGCAAGTGTGCGAACAAGGGCCGCACGCTGCCGCATACCTCCGGATAGCTGCCTTGGGAATTTATTTTCCACATTTTCAAGACCCATCTCAAAGAGCATGGATAGAGTGGAAGCCTTTTTCTCATCTGAAAGCTGCTTTAACGTTTTTAACCCGATCAGAACATTTTCTTCAATGGTTTTCCAGGGAAATAAATAATCCTGCTGAAGCATATAACCTATGGTTCCAACCATTCTGTTTACGGGTTCACCATGGATTAGAACCTCTCCTTCTGTTGGAGAGAGCAGGCCTGAAACAATAGAAAGCAAAGTCGTTTTTCCGCATCCGCTGGGACCGAGAAAGGAAACAAATTCCCCTTCCTCGATCTCCATGCTGATGTCCTGGAGTGCTTGCGTTGCAGAGTCCTTTGTTAAATAGGTGTGGTTGATTTCCTGGATGGATAAATAGGACATTTCTACAGCCTCCTTATTTAGAAGCCGCCTTTTCCGCGTAAGTTGTATTCACGAGTGTTTTGTACTCGGCCCGCTGTGGAAGTTCACCGGCTTCCTTCATAATATCTTGCAGGTTGTTCCATGACTTTTCATCTAGAACAGGGGATGTTGCATAGGAACCTTGGTTTTTATATCTATCTACAACCGTTTCAATAATGTTGGTATCTGTATCTTTAAATTGGCTTGCAATGGCAGAAGCTATTTCCTTTGCGCTGTGGTCTTTTACCCATTGCTGTGCTTTATAAATGGCCATCGTAAACTTTTCTAAGGCACTGCTGTTTTTCTTAATGTAGCTTTGCTTTGACATAAAACTCGTATAAGGCACGAGGCCGGATTCCTTCCCAAACGATGCGATAATATGTCCCTTGCCTTCTTTTTCAAAAATGCTGGCAGTTGGTTCAAATAGCTGGACATAATCACCAGTTCCGGATGCAAAGGCATTGGCAATGTTAGCAAAATCAATATTTTGAATCAGCTTTAAATCATTTTTAGGATCAATCTGATGCTTCTTCAAAACAAATTCCCCTACCATTTGAGGCATGCCGCCTTTACGCTGGCCAAGGAAGGTGGAGCCTTTTAATTGTTCCCAGGAGAAATTCTCTACCTTTTTTCTTGAGACAAGGAATGAGCCATCAGTCTGAGTTAGCCGGGCGAAATTAATAGCGGGATCCTTGGAGCCTTGATTTTTTACATAAATGGATGTTTCAGAACCGACTAATGCTACATCTGCTCCATTAGAAAGAAGGGCTGTCATCGTTTTATCTCCGCCCCAAGTGGTTGCCAGCTGAACATCGAGCCCTTCTTCTTTAAAAAAACCTTTTGAAAGGGCAACATATAAAGGTGCATAAAAAATGGAATGCGTCACCTCAGCAACCCTTATTTTCTGAACCTGGTTTTGATTGCAGGCTGATAGTGGTAAAACCAATAAAAGCAGTAATGAAAGTCCAACAAGCCATTTTTTCATTGAATGTCCTCCTCATGCTATAACGCAAAATTTCTATCTAAATGTAAAGTATGTATGGATAAAAAAGACTGTGAAAACAAATGGCTTAGTACTGGAAAGAAAAGAGCTAAACAAAATGAAAAGAGTGAGAGCATGAAAAATGGAGAAATCATAGAAAAATTCAAATATCCTTCTCCGCATCCGGAAATTGAGCTGTTTTCCGTCACCTATTACTCAAACGGCCTTCGTATTAAAGGGATGCTTGCAGAACCAACAGCAGACGGGGAGTATGAAGGATTTTTATATTTGCGCGGAGGAATTAAAAATGTCGGAAAGGTCAGAGCAGGCAGGCTGATCCAATTTGCATCAGAAGGATTTGTGGTTTTTGCTCCCTATTACAGAGGAAATAAGGGAGGCGAAGGAAATGAAGACTTTGCAGGTGAAGACAGATACGATGCTCTTGGAGGGATGGAGCTGTTAAAAAACCATCCAAAAACAGCCGAAGGAAGAATTCATGTGTTTGGTTTTTCAAGAGGAGGGGTTATGGCTCTTTTGACGGGAATCCATGATCACGATGTGTGCTCTGCTGTCACTTGGGGCGGTGTCTCAGATATGGAGCTGACCTACTATGAAAGAGAAGATTTGCGGCGAATGATGAAGAGGGTAATCGGAGGAACACCTGCAAAATACCCTGAGCGTTACAAATGGAGAACGCCATTATATAGTTTAGAACAGCTGCTGGCCCCTGTTTTAATTATTCATGGCGAACAGGATGGCAATGTTTCCTTTGATCATGCAGTAAAATTGGAAAAAAGGCTGAAAGAGTTGGGAAAGAGTGTTGAAACATGGTATTACAAAGAATATACACATTATTTTCCTCCAAAAAAGAATCGGGAAATTGTCAGAAGACTGACACACTGGATGAAGACCAGATAAAAAACAAGGTGATAATCGAAAAGGAAAACAGCCTTATGATAAAATGATGCTAATGATAGAAGGAGGAGAATGCAGGATGGGAATGCCTTTGGAGTTAAATACGATGATCGTAACGAAGGGGAATGAAGTGCGGCTGGATGAAAACATCTTCAGTCTAAAAAAAGCGGGATATCGTCTTTACCCGCTTGATTTACCCCTGGAGGTCAGAAAAACAATTGAAGGTGAGCTGATCGGGAAAGCGCTCATTAAAAAAGTGGAGCTAGAAGAAGAAGGAACAACCCTGACGTATCAGCTGATCGAATTAAACTCTACAAATTAGAAGTTTCGATGCCTGCAGGCTGGACCTGCAGGTTTTTTTTCTGTAATTATCCTTATTATAAGATCATTCACCATACATTTTACAAAGCCGTTTTCTTGAATGCCTCATTTTGAAAAAGGCTGTTTTCACAGAGATTGTTGCTTTTCGTAAAAGTTTTTATCAGAAATTAAGACTAGCTTGGCGGCAGCTTTTCTTAAAGTTCTTGCCATAGCGTGGGCTGTGATCGAAATATAGGGTTATAAGCAACAAAAAATGATTCTTTTGTTCTTATTTTTTGTTTAAAAAGCAATAATTTCTCTTTTTATAGCCGATAAGTAGTAGTGTAAAGGAATTATAATAGACAATCAGGAGGTAATGTTATGAGAAAAAATACCTTCCTTTTAACCTTCATTACTGCTTTTTTACTGTTGGCTTTGCCTGCAGAGGCTAAAGAGAATTATATAATAGAGGTTAATGGAAAGCAGCAATCGCTTGTCCCTGTGATTCAAAATAAAATCGTTATGCTGCCGCTCGTCCAAACTGCAAAAGCCTTAAAGCTTTCGGCTAAATATGACAGCCGTCAGAAAAGCTATACATTAAGCGGGAATGGGAAAACCTATGCCGTTTACAGAAATTCCGATAAAGTACTGATTAACAAAAAAGTATCCCATTTAAAGGGAAAAGTTCAAACGATACAAAAAATTGATAGGATTTCGCTTGAGAGCCTGGTAGGTCTTTTTGGCCTCATTACAAAAACAGATCAAGCAAAACACAAAATAATCATTAATCAAAAATCCTATAAGCCTTCCGTTTCTCCATCCAAATCTGCGGGTATTGCTCCTTCTAAACAGAGCACACAAAAAACTGCAGTTCCTGCATCCCAGCCATCTGCCGTCTCAGCCACCGGATCAAACAATCAAACAACTATTCCAGAACTATCAGCAAACAATGTACCAGCCGGATCGCTCTCTTCAGAGGGAGGACCGGAAATTAAAACAGGGGGAGGGAATGCTTTAATGCCTCAAGGAAAAAATCAGAGTCCCGGCCCTATCATTCAAAGGCCCAGTTCCTTTATTGGATACAACGAGATGGAAAGAGCAAAGAGAAGAATTCAGGACGTTTCTTGGGCAAAAGCCTATGGCAGCCAGATCCAGAAAAAATCGAAGACTATTTTAAATGAGGATATGACAGCCCCTGCGAAAGCTGGAGGCCACACCTCGTGGTACGTCTGCAAAAATGGAATGCAGCTGCAATATCAAAATGGCAGACATTACTGCCCTTCAGATAAACAGTATTACAGCGGGGAAAAATACGATGCAGCATGGCGTACCTTCAAAAATAATGAGCTTATTCAGAATACAAGACTACTCGCTGAATCTTACGCACTGTATGGAAACGAAAAAGACGCAGAGGCCGCAAAAAATATTCTTATTCAGTATGCTGATGCGTATCCTTCTTTTTCAACACAGGAAAAAGGCGGCAAGCTTTATTACCAGTCCCTTGATGAAGCTGTAAGTGCGGTTGATCTGGCAACAGCGTATGACCTTGTTTATAAAAGTACGAATTTTAGCGATAAAGATAAACACAAAATCGAAAGCCAGCTGCTTCGTCCGATGGCAGATGCGATACGCAAATATCCAATGGGACGTTCGAACTGGCAGGCGTGGCATGATGCTGCTATTGGAGCGATCGGTGCTGCTGTACAGGACAGAGCGCTTATTGATGAAGCTGTAAACGGACCGCTTGGTTTTTATTATTTAATGAATAATGGGGTCCTGGCTGATGGGTTCTGGTGGGAAGGTTCAATGGCTTATCATACTTACTCGCTGGCGCCGCTTACCATATTGGCACAGACGGCATCTCATTGGGGATATGACCTTTACAGCAGTCCGAAGTTAAAGCTCATGTTTGATATCCCTCTCCTTTACAGTTATCCGAATTTCGTAATGCCGGCTAATAACGATGGGGGAAAATACGGCACTTCTCTAATCGGGTTTACTTCACCAAGAGGGTACAACGATTATGAAGCAGCATATGCCTATTATAAAGATCCAAACTATGGCTGGCTGCTTAATGAAAAATATAAAACTCTCTCTAGAAATGGCGACTTTGCTCTGTTTTTCGGGGCGGATAAAATTGATGATGGCGAGAGGGAAGCATTGCGAAGCTATAATCTTTCCAGTATCGGACACGCCATTTTAAGAAATCCGGACAATACAGAAGATCAAAATTATCTTCTCTTGGATTACGGAGAATTCGGGGGTGCCCATGGGCACTACGATAAGCTTGCCATCGACTATTACGGAGCTGGCAGCATGCTTGCACCTGACTTTGGAACACCAATTTACAGCCATCCGCTATACAGGAGCTGGTATAAACAAACCATCAGCCATAATACAGTAACAGTTGACGGCAAGTCTCAGCAGGAATCTGCAGGAAAAATGATTTTGTTTTCTTCACAGCCATTCTTTAAGCATCTGTATGCAGCGGCAAATAGCGTTTATAATCATGTAATATATGAACGCGGGATTTGGATGGATGATGACTATACACTGGATTGGTTCTATCTGAATGATCCAAATAAGAGCCATCAGTATGATTGGACTCTTCATGGCCTTGGAACTTATCAGACAAACCTGCCATTAAGACAAGCAGTTTCTTTAGGCAATTCAGACGGTTACGAACAACTGAAGTCCATTAAAACAGCTTCTGCAGAAAACTGCTGGGAAGGTACCTGGTCTTTAGGAGAAAACTTCTTGAGAGTTTCGTCAATCCCTTTCAGCACAAGTCAGGTTTCTATAGCCCAAGCACCTGGTCCTTCCAATGAACCAGATAAGCTGACAACCATGCTTATTCAAAGGAAAACTGAAAAAGAAGCCCAAATTGTAACGATTCTGCAGCCTTTTGAAGGAGCAAATAAATTTAAGGTAACTGGAGAAAGAGAAGGGCTGAATGCTGTTAAAATTTACACATCGAAAGGCATTCAGCATCTATATCAAAATTATCAAGCATTGAAGAATGGTCAGTTAGCTGCAGCAAAAGGGGAAACGGCAATAAATTCAGCCTATGATATGAAGGCAAATGTGAAGTCTTTTCTTAACGGCAGTTCTGTCAATATTCAAGTAAAGGATTTGGGGCAATTTTCCCGCCTTTCTCTTGCTTTCTATGCACCTGGAGCTGCAAAAGCTGCTATTAATAACAGCAATGTTTCATTTATTAAACAGGGAGATTTTATCCTTATTGACTACAGAAAATAAATTCATGCAAAAAAAGATGCGCTTTTTCCAAGCGCATCTCAGTTTGTAGACAAAAGGCATTCGGATGTCTCTATCCGTATGCCTTTTTGTTCATTTTTAAGTAATTTAATGCTTTACAGACCTCTTCCTTGGATACTTTTATGCCATTTTTCCAGATTCCCAAG
>NZ_JBMKNV010000019.1:0-56500 GCF_049220665.1 Chryseobacillus diguaensis | reverse complement strand
TATTAGGCACGCCGCCAGCGTTCGTCCTGAGCCAGGATCAAACTCTCCAATAAAGTGTTTGATTAGCTCTTAAAAATAAAACTTGAATTAACGTTGGCATTTCGTTCTGTTTAGTTTTCAAAGATCAGTCTCGAAAAGAGAACTTTACTAGTATAACAATTATCAACTTAACTGTCAAGTATTTTTTCTCTTTTTCTTATTTCGTGCGATGCTGTTTTGCAGCAACGAATATTAATATACCACCGCCACAACAGTAAGGCAAGAGTTTTTTTCATTTTTTAAAAGATATTTTAATAAAGGTTCTTTTTTTAAACTTTGGTGCTCCTAACTCTAAATTTCTTTTAAACGGCCCCCGATTTGGCAAACCTTTAAGAAAAGATGCCCCGAAGCAAGTCAAAAGCGTGATTAGAATTTTCACGAATAGCAACAACCTCTGCGAAAACAGCCTGAATAAAATAAAATCTCCTTTCATAATGAAAGGAGATTTTAACAGATTAACGATGTCTCATTTGCGGGAAAAGAAGAACATCGCGGATTGATGGAGAGTTTGTCAAAAGCATAACAAGACGGTCTATGCCAATACCTAGCCCACCAGTGGGAGGCATGCCATATTCTAAAGCTTCTATGAAATCCTCATCCATCATATGCGCTTCATCATTACCCTTCTCACGTTCTTTCAGCTGGGCTTCAAAGCGCTCTTTCTGATCGATTGGATCATTTAGCTCTGTGAAGGCATTTGCATGTTCACGTGCTACGATAAAGAGCTCGAATCGGTCTGTGAAGCGCGGATCCTCTTCGTTCTTTTTCGCAAGCGGAGAGATTTCAACCGGATGGCCATAGATAAAAGTAGGCTGGATTAATTTTTCTTCAATTTTTTGCTCGAAGAATTCATTAATAATATGACCCACTGTCATATGTTCAGTAACTTCTACATTATGCTCTGCAGCAAAAGCTCTAGCTTCTTCTACACTCATTTCTTTCCAGAAGTCAACACCTGTTTCCTGCTTGATTGCATCAACCATATGAAGTCTTGTCCATTCCGGTTCAAGATTAACATGGTAATCCCCGTATTCTATCATTGTTGTTCCAAGTACTTCTTTTGCAATATGAGCAATGACATTTTCAGTCAGTTTCATAATATCATTGAAGTCAGCGTACGCTTCATAAAGCTCAATCATTGTAAATTCGGGGTTATGGCGTGTAGATACCCCTTCATTTCTGAAGACTCGTCCAATTTCATAAACCTTTTCCAAGCCTCCAACAATAAGGCGCTTTAAATGAAGCTCAATCGCAATGCGCATATATAACGGCATATCAAGCGCGTTATGATGAGTAATAAATGGACGGGCAGATGCACCGCCTGGTATGGAATGCATAGTTGGCGTTTCCACTTCAAGATAGCCATGGTCATCAAGATAACGGCGCATAGATTGAATAATTCTGCTGCGGGCGATGAATGTCTGTTTGCTCTCAGGATTCATGATCAAATCCAGATAACGCTGACGGTAGCGCTGTTCAACGTCTTTTAAACCATGATATTTATCAGGAAGCGGACGGAGAGATTTTGTAAGAAGCTCAAAAGAAGATACTTTAATTGATAATTCTCCAACTTTTGTTTTAAAGATATCACCAGTAATTCCGACGATGTCACCTAAATCAGCTGTATTGAAGATATCATATTGCGCTTCCCCTACAGCATCCCGGCGCACATAAATCTGCATTTGGCCAGACAGATCCTGAACGTGGGCAAAACCTGCTTTCCCTTTGCCGCGCTTCGTCATAATTCTTCCCGCTATTTTAACAGTGTTTTTGTTCTCATCTAGCTCTTCTTTTGTTAGAGAATCGTATTTTTTTAGCAAATCAGCTGTTTTGTCAGTTGTTTCAAACCTTTTTCCAAATGGATCAAGGCCCTTTTCTCTTAGAGTATGTAATTTCTCCCGCCTAACCTGCAGCTGGTCATTTAATTCTTCGTGATTTTGTTCACTCATGGTCCATCATCTCCAATTCAGGGTTTAATATAATAGCAGAAAAACTGCCAGCAAAAGCTGGCAGCATGAAATTTTAAAAATCAGCAAAAGTTTTTATCCTACTTGCGCACTTCCATCCTGCTTTGCTTCGATTTCTAAAACAAAGTCGCTTAACAGTTCTACCAATTCAGCTCTCGTATTGCATGTGTTGATTCCGTTGCGCACTTTTGCGTTGCCGCGGATGCTTTTTAGGTACCAGGCTGCATGCTTGCGCATTTCGCGAATCGCTATATTTTCGCCTTTCAATGCAATCAGGCGGTCTAAATGAAGCTTGCATACTTCGATTTTCTCTCTTGCTGTCGGTTCACCTGCAAGCTCTCCTGTTTCAAGATAGTTCACTGTCCGGTAGATCATCCAAGGGTTTCCTAGCGCTGCCCGGCCGATCATAACTCCGTCAACACCAGTTTCATCAAGCATGCGTTTTGCATCTTGGGGAGTTTGCACGTCCCCATTTCCGATAACAGGAATGTTAACTGATTGCTTAACTTCTTTAATGATATCCCAGTTTGCTGTTCCTTCATACATTTGTACACGGGTCCTTCCGTGAAGGGCAACAGCTTTACCGCCAGCCCGTTCTACAGCCTGTGCATTTTTCACCGCATAAATATGGTCTTCATCCCAGCCCATACGCATTTTAACTGTAACAGGCTTGTCTACAGCATCGACTACTGCCGAAACCATTTCGTAGATTTTATTCGGATCCAGCAGCCACTTAGCACCTGCATCACATTTTGTAATTTTAGGGACAGGACATCCCATGTTGATATCGATTATGTCAGCAGTGGTATTTTTTTCAACGAACTTCGCTGCTTCTACAAGAGTATCTTTTTCGCCGCCAAAGATTTGAAGGCTGAGCGGTTTTTCGCGCTCATCGATATATAGCATTCCCATCGTTTTTGCATTCTGATAAAGGATCGCTTTATCACTTACCATTTCAGCACAAACAAGACCTGCACCGAATTCTTTAACTGTCAAACGGAATGCTGCATTACAAACGCCGGCCATTGGTGCTAAAACAACCCGATTCTTTAATTCTATATCACCAATTTTAAACATTCGATATCCTCCTTCCTTTTTTAGGTATTTTCTATAAAAGAGGGCCGGTAAGACCTCCGTGATTCGATCCAAAAAAAGAAGAGTTACATATAGCAATACTGCGGATGGCCGGCTTTAATTTTCCTTTGGCACCAATTCCTCAACACTGATGTCCAATACTTCCGCCACTTCCTGAATAAAGTCCTCACTCGGGAAACGGTTCCCCCGTTCAACCTCTCCAAGCACGGAAACAGAAATGCCAAGGTCTTTGGCAAAGGACTCCTGTGTGTAGCCCTTCAGTTTTCTGTAGGCCCGAATGCGTCTTCCCCATTTTTCAGCTTCCATAGTCGTACCCCTTCTTTATCTGATAGTTGATCTATGATGACCGAAATCGGCTTTGAACAGTTGGGTATATTAACATGAGGATATACTTCTTTTAACGGAATCAGCACAAATGCCCGCTCACTCATTCTAGGGTGCGGAACAATTAGTTGCTCTGTTTCAATATTTTCATGATTATACAATAAAATGTCAAGGTCTAAAGTACGCGGTCCCCACTTTATATCCCTTTTTCTGCCCAATTTTTCTTCAATACTTCGAGTAACATCAAGCAATTCTTCCGGTTTCAAACTGGTAAAAACTTCTGCTGCCATATTTAAAAAAGGCTCTTGGTCCACATACCCCACAGGATCCGTTTCATATATGGAGGACAAACGGCCGACTTTTACGGCTGGCTCATTCTTTAGAGATTCGATGGCCATCTTCAAATAATTTTCCCGGTTTCCTATATTTGAACCAAGCCCCAGATAACAAGTATGTCTCATGCTCTTCCTCTGGTGATTTCAACAGCTACTGATTCATAATGACCCGGGATAGGAGGATCAGGTTTTATAATTTTTATCGTTGTTTGACAGATGTCAGGAAACTGATCAAGGATCGTTGTAGCGATCTTTTCCGCGAGAGATTCGACCAGCTTGTAAGGTTTCCCTTCCATGACCCCTTTGCAAAGGTTATATAACTCTCCGTAGTTAACGGTATATTCAAGTTCATCTGTTTGTCCGGCTTTTATTAAGTCCTTTTCAACAATGAGATTTACTCTGAACCGCTGGCCGAGCTTGTTTTCTTCTTTAAAGACACCATGGTATCCGTAAAATTCCATACCGTTTACAAAAATTTTATCCATGGTGAACTCCTTCTTTTCCAAGCATTGCATCCATCATTTTAGCCATCCTTGCCATCTCCCGAACATCATGGACCCTGATAATTTCGCATCCCTTTTCGATACCCATGCAGACAGTCGCACCAGTACCTTCCATCCTCTCATCAGGCGGAAGATCCAGCACCTTGCCGATGAAAGACTTTCTTGATGTTCCAAGCAGCACAGGATAACCAAGATGTGTGAACAAGTCTAAGTTTCGCATCACTTCAAGGTTGTCATCGAAATTTTTAGCAAAACCGATTCCCGGATCCAGAATAATGTGTTCTTCCGGAACCCCGGCTTCCTTTGCAATCACGATGCTTTCTCTAAGATCTGTAATCATATCAGAAGTCAAATGGGTGTAGCTCCGTTTCTCCCGGTTATGCATGAGAATAATAGGGACATGATATTCAGCTGCAACCTTCGCAATTTCAGGCTCGGCCTTAGCCCCCCATATATCATTAATGATGGTGGCACCAGCTTTTACCGCTTCTCTCGCTACCTTTGCTTTGTATGTATCTATTGAGATTGGCACACCGATTTCTCTGGACAGTCTCGATATTACAGGAACAACCCTTCTCAGCTCTTCTTCTTCTGGAACAAATTCAGCTCCCGGCCTTGTTGATTCCCCGCCTATATCAATAATATCCGCTCCGTCTGCAACCAATTGTCTGGCGTGCTTCAGTGCTTCTTCCACACTATCATACTTGCCGCCGTCAGAAAATGAATCAGGTGTTACATTTAAAATCCCCATAACAAGTGTTTTTTTGGAATAATCCAAATGAAACGGGCCGCATTCTAATGCTTTTTCTTTTTTAAACCCCGTGGCACTCATTGTTATCATCCTTTACAACTCATCCTTTGACCAAAGCTGGGTTCGGCAATTTGAGTAATTTTTCTTTAGCAATTCAGCTATCTCGCCTTCCATTCCTGGAAAGGATACTGACTCTATAATGGAAAACGGTATAATTTCCTGAACAGAATTTACTGCAAATACTTCATCCGCAGAGAGCATTTCAGAAACCTTATACAGTCCTTCCTCACAAGGAATGGACAGGCGATCTAAAAGTGTCAGGATAAATCGCCTTGTAATCCCGTCCAATATTCCTGTTTGAAGGGAGGGTGTGCAGACTTTTCTGTTTTTCACCCAAAAAAGGCTGGATACAATTCCTTCTGCAACATGCCCATCTTGTGTTAAAAATATTCCTTCTGCTCCAGGATGATTGCCGGTTTCTTTTTTTCCCATAAAATTATTCATATAGTGGTGGGATTTCATTCTGAATCGGCCCTCTGGCGTACTTCGCTTTGTTTGAAGCAAAACGCCTTTTTTTGCCTGGTTTGTTCCTGATGACAACTGTCTCATAAAGCAGAAAACAGTCGGATTTCCAAAAATCTGGTCAGCTAATATTTCTCCCCCGGCTCCGGCTGAAACATTAAATCGTATTGAAACATCTTCTTGCTGGAGGGAGTTTCGCTCAAGAAGGCCTTCGATAATTTCTTTAACATCTTCAAGTTTAACTAGATAATCGATCCCGAGTTCATCCAGAGATCGCTGAAGCCTTTTTAAATGATCCTTCAAAAGGAAGGGGTGCCCCTTGTAAACCCGAAACGTTTCAAAGACCCCAAGCCCATAAAGGAAGCCATGATCAAAGATGGAAATCTTGGCATCCTCTGCTTTCACGTACTCAGAATTCAAATAAATATACAAGATCAGATGCTCATTTCTGTTCGTTTATAGTATTGAATAAAGTTCTTTAAAAGATCTTTTCCAAATTCAGTCATAATCGATTCAGGGTGGAACTGAACTCCCTCAATAGGCAGTTCTTTATGGCGAATGGCCATGATTTCCTGTTCTTCTGTCCATGCCGACACTTCAAAGCATTCAGGAAGAGTTTCAGGCTTCACAATAAGTGAGTGATACCTGGTCGCTTCAAATGGCTGCTCCATATTTTCAAAAATCGACTTGCCATCATGGTGGATGTCGGAAACTTTACCGTGCATAAGCCGTTCTGCCCTAACCACATCACCTCCAAAAACCTGAGCAATGGATTGATGGCCGAGGCATACGCCAAATATAGGAATAACTCCAGCAAAAGCCTTGATTGCCTCCATACTGATTCCTGCTTCATTCGGACTGCATGGTCCAGGAGATATCATTAAATATTCAGGGTTCAGCTCTTTAATCTCTGCAATCGTAATTTCGTCATTGCGCTTCACCAGCAGCTCTTCCCCAAGCTCTCCTAAATATTGAACAAGGTTGTACGTAAAAGAATCGTAGTTATCAATCATTAATATCACTCTGCTCACCTCATCTTTTTATTTGCTTTGCTCTGCTTTGCTCACCTCGGCTGCTTTTTTTACAGCCATGGCCTTCTTTAATGATTCCTTATATTCATGCCGTGGATTGGAATCAATCACAATTCCTGCACCTGCTTGAATATAACCCTTCCCCTCTTTTGCAAAAAGAGTCCGGATAATAATATTCAACTCCAAATCTCCGCTAAAATCAATCCATCCGATTGAACCAGTGTAAATTCCTCTTCTTGCAGGTTCTAGTTCTTCAATGATTTCCATCGTCCTTACCTTTGGCGCACCTGTAATGGTTCCGCCTGGGAAGACAGATTCAATTATTTCATCAAAACCTGCTCCTTCCCTCAGCAAGCCTTTGACATTTGAAACGATATGCATGACATGCGAGTATTTTTCAACTGCCATAAATTCATCAACTTCTACAGTCCCGTATTCGCACACTCTTCCAAGATCGTTTCTTTCTAAGTCAACGAGCATAATATGTTCTGCGCGCTCTTTCTCATTCTGAATCAATTCCTGAACAAGAGAAAAGTCCTCTTCATCGTCTTTTCCTCTTGAGCGTGTTCCAGCAATAGGCCTGGTGCTTGCCATATTGCCCTTCTTTTTGACAAGTAGCTCTGGTGAGCCGCACACGATTTGAAAATCCGGAGTCTGCATATAAGCCATATAGGGAGAAGGATTAATTCTCCTTAGCTCTCCGTATATATCAATCGGATGAACCGAAAGAAGAACTTCCTGCCTGACAGACAAATTCACTTGAAAAACATCGCCTTGAGAAATATAATCCCTGATTTTTTCTACTGCTTCCATAAAGGCCTGCTCACTAAAATGCGGCTTTGAAGAATGATAATCTGCGATCTCGAATGAGTATTCAGGATCTGAAGCGTCTTTTGTCCATAGCATTCTCATATGCTCCAGCCTGTCAAAAGCCTCTTGCTGTTCTTCTTTATCCCCAAGATGCGTTATCAGCCAAAGTTCTTTCAATTGATGATCATAAACAGCCACATCATTGAAAATAAGAAAGTATAGTTCTGGTGTTTGAAGATCATCTTCTGCAAATGAAGGAAGCTTTTCAAACATCCGAACTGCATCATAGCTGATAAAACCTATCGCACCTCCCTGATAATCAGGAAGTTCTGGATTTCTCGGTCTTTCAAATCGGTTTAACCATTCCTTGAACATTCGCAGCGGGTGACCTTCCTTTGTTTCAGTCGATCCATTTTCCTCAATGGAAAGCTTGCCATCCTTTCCGGAAATAATGGCCCAAGGATGAATTCCTGCAATGCTGTATCTTCCGCCTTTTCCGCTTTCAAGAAAAATATGGCGCTGTTCATTCTTTGCAATCATTTTGTATACGTGAAAAAAATTCTCGTAATATGGAATTTTTATATAAACAGGCTCGGCTTTTTTGGTCATGGGAATAATTCTCCTAAATAGAATGCTTATCTCTATTTTACATAAAGATGAGCAGATGACCATGTCTATTTCTTTATCAAATATTGGAACTGATGATCAGCCTGCTGCATAACAACCCGAAATAAAAAAACAGTCCGAAGACTGTTTTTAGAATTTCTTTATTATTCGAATTGATAAAGCGGAGTACTTAAATAGCGTTCTCCATTACTTGGAATGATCGCCAGAACTTTTTTGCCTTTGCCAAGCTGTTTCGCAACCTTTAAAGCTGCGCTGATGGCTGCTCCTGAAGAAATACCACCAAGCAATCCTTCTTCTCTAGCAGCTCTGCGAGCATATTCAAAGGCTTCTTCGTTCTGAACCTTAATAATCTCGTCATAAATTTCAGTATCAAGAGTATCAGGCAAAAAACCAGCCCCGATGCCCTGAATTTTATGAGGACCTGGCTTACCTCCCGAAAGAACTGGAGAGTCAGATGGTTCTACCGCATAAATTTTAATATCAGGGTATTTCTCTTTTAAAACTTTTCCTGCCCCTGTGATCGTTCCGCCAGTACCGATTCCTGCGATAAAAGCGTCAAGCTGTTCACCCATTTGACGGACAATTTCAGGCCCTGTTGTTAAACGGTGAATTTCAGGGTTTGCTTCATTTTTAAACTGCTGCGGCATAAAATAGCCATTTTCCTTAGCCAATTCCTCAGCTTTGCGAATCGCGCCGCCCATGCCTTCAGCTCCTGGTGTCAAAACAAGCTCTGCACCATAAGCTTTAAGCAGATTCCTGCGTTCCATACTCATTGTATCAGGCATAACAAGTATAGCTTTTATCCCTTTAGCTGCAGCTACCATCGCAAGCCCGATACCAGTATTTCCGCTTGTCGGCTCAATAATCGTATTCCCGGGTTTTAAGCTTCCATCTTTTTCAGCCGCTTCAATCATCGCGACAGCAATACGGTCTTTTACGCTGCTCCCTGGATTCATGAATTCAAGCTTTAGATAAACATCGGCACTATCATCTTCTACAAGTCGGTTTAGCTTCAATATTGGTGTTTCTCCAACTAATTCATGTATGGAATTAGCTACACGTGACATCGTATCCACCTCATATTCCGAGTATTTGTATAGGTATTAACTCGAATTTATCAATTATATTCGGAATTGTCAATCATAAGGCATCGAGTTTAAGATGTTTTTAAAACCTGAGTTTTTGAATTGTTATTGGGCAGAACCTGCTTTCAGTTCTTCCAAATCTTCTTTAGAAAATTGATACAGCTCATTGCAAAAATGGCATTGAGCTTCTGCTCCGCCATCTTCATCAATCATACTTTGAATTTCTTCATTTCCAAGACTGATGATGGCACTAGCAATTCTTTCTCTAGAACATTGGCACTTAAAGCCTACAGGCATTTTCTCAAGAATTTTTACATTACCTTCGCCTAAAACCTCATTGAGAATTTCTTCCGGAGTAAGTCCTTTCTCAATCATTTTGGAAATAGGTTCTATTGCACTAAGTCTGCTTTCTATATGGCTGATCGTTTGATTGTCTGTTCCCGGCATAAGCTGAATAACGAAGCCTCCTGATGCTAAAATGGAGTTATCAGGATTCACCAACACTCCTACGCCAACAGAAGAAGGGATTTGTTCTGATGAAACAAGATAATAAGTAAAGTCCTCACCAAGCTCGCCAGAAACAATCGGTACCTGCCCTGTAAAATGTTCTTTCATCCCGAGGTCTTTAACGATTGTCAGCGACCCGGTTGTTCCTACAGCACGTGCCACATCAAGTTTCCCGTACTGGTTTAAGTCAAAATGGGTTTGAGGGTTCGTAACATATCCGCGCACTTCGCCCTTTGCATTGGCATCAACAAGGATGGCTCCAAGAGGCCCTCCTCCTTCAACCTTAATCGTCAGTTTATTTTCTCCTTTCAGCATTGCCCCAAGCATCAAGCCTGCTGTAAGAGATCTGCCAAGAGCAGCAGAAGCGGTCGGCCATGTCTGATGCCTTTTCTGCGCTTCACCCGCTGTATCGGTTGTATCAGCAGCATACGCACGGACTTGGCCGTTGTATGCAATAGCTTTAATTAAATAATCCATCATTTATCTCCTTTCGGATATTAACTCATATTGCGTTCATAGATCAGCTGCAGACCTTTTAATGTTAAGAATGGATCCACAATATCTATGATCGTTGATTCATTTGCAATCAGAGATGCAAGCCCTCCTGTTGCAATGACCTTAGAATGCTGACCGGTCTGCTCCCGCATTCTGCTCACAATTCCCTCAACTTGGCCAACATAGCCATATAATATTCCTGATTGCATAGCACCCACGGTATTTTTGCCAACAATATGATCCGGTCTGGCAATTTCAATTCGCGGAAGTTTTGCAGCTCTCGAATACAGAGCCTCAGTTGATATATTAATTCCTGGAGCAATAGCTCCGCCCATATACTGCTTGTCCTCATTGATATAGCAATAAGTTGTTGCTGTACCAAAATCTACAATAATTAAGGGGCTGCCATATAAATGAATACCGGCAACAGCATTCACTATTCGGTCGGCGCCAACTTCCTTTGGATTATCATATTTAATATTCAAGCCTGTCTTGATCCCCGGGCCTACTACCAGCGGATTGATACTAAAGTATTTGGAGCACATTCTTTCAAGTGCGAACATTATAGGAGGAACAACTGAAGATATAATAATACCTCGAATGTCTTGAAAATGTATTCCCACATGCTCAAAAAGAGATTTAAAAATCATGCCATACTCATCTTCTGTTTTGTTTCTGCTCGTCTCTATTCTCCAATGGTGTTTTAAACGATCATTTTCGTACACACCAATGACTGTATTTGTATTTCCTACATCCAATACTAATATCATTCTTCTCACCACTTTTATAGTTTCTCTAATGCAGTGCATACCATTCTGCCAATATCATATCACAAAGTCTAAAATCAATCAGTACAGCCTTCTCTCTAAATGAACCTTAAGAACAACAGCAAATAATTTGCTTAAAACTCGGCCAATAAAAAGGTTTACTTCCGTAAAATAAAAAAGCCGCCAGCAATTGCACTGGCGGCTTGGTATTAGTCTTTATGCGGAGGATCAATCGGTTCTGAAAGCTGACTAGGCTCATCCTTTTTCGGTTGGATATTCACCTTTACATCAGATTCATTCAGCTCTTCAACCGGACGGTCTGGGAGTCTGCCGTGATCCACAAGGTGTTTGATTTGATTGGCATCAAGAGTCTCAACATCAAGCAGGGTTTTGGCAATAAGCTCAAGCTTATCCCTGTTTTCAGTAAGAATCGTTTTAGCACGTTCATAACTTTGTTTAACAAAGCTTTGAATTTCAGTATCAATTTGGTGGGCGATCGCATCACTGTAGTTCTGCTCGTTGTGAATATCCCGGCCAAGGAACACCTGTCCTTGTGACTGTCCAAATTGAAGCGGTCCAAGTTTGTCAGACATCCCAAACTCTGTAACCATTCTTCTGGCAATGCCTGTAGCTCTCTGGAAGTCATTAGATGCGCCTGTACTTACCTCTCCAAAGATAATTTCTTCAGAAACACGCCCTCCAAGCAATCCAGTAATTTTGTCAAGAAGCTCTGGCTTTGTCATGAAATAACGGTCTTCCTTAGGCAGCATAACGGCATAGCCTCCAGCCTGGCCGCGCGGAACAATCGTCACTTTGTGAACCATTTCAGCTTCATCAAGCACAAGGCCGATAACGGTATGGCCTGCTTCATGGTAAGCCACAATATTTCTTTCTTTTTTGGAAATAACACGGCTTTTCTTAGCTGGTCCTGCAATAACTCTGTCAGTAGCTTCGTCAATATCAGTCATATCGACTTTCTTTTTGTTATGACGAGCGGCGACAAGAGCTGCTTCATTAAGCAGGTTTTCAAGATCTGCACCAGAGAAACCTGGTGTTCTCATTGCAATAGATTTTAAATCAACGCTTGAATCAAGCGGTTTATTTCTTGCATGAACTCTAAGTACTGCTTCTCGGCCTTTTACATCAGGTCTGTCAACCGTAATCTGACGGTCAAAACGTCCCGGACGCAATAGTGCCGGGTCAAGAATATCAGGGCGGTTTGTGGCAGCAACGATGATGATTCCTTCGTTAGCACTGAAGCCATCCATTTCAACAAGAAGCTGATTGAGGGTTTGTTCTCTTTCATCATGTCCCCCGCCTAAACCAGCTCCGCGCTGGCGGCCTACAGCATCAATTTCATCGATAAAGATAATACAAGGAGCATTCTTTTTCGCATTTTCAAACAAGTCACGTACACGGGATGCACCGACACCAACGAACATTTCAACAAAATCAGATCCGCTGATTGAGAAGAAAGGTACGCCTGCTTCTCCGGCAGCTGCACGGGCAAGAAGGGTTTTACCTGTTCCAGGAGGTCCTACAAGAAGAACGCCTTTTGGAATTCTTGCACCAAGCTCGGTGAACTTGCGCGGATCCTTCAGGAATTCTACAACCTCAACTAATTCCTGTTTCTCTTCATCGGCTCCTGCTACGTCTTTAAACTTAACTTTTTTCTTCTCTTCACTGTATAGCTTAGCTTTGCTTTTACCGAAGTTCATAACACGGCTTCCGCCGCCTTGAGCCTGGTTAAGCAAGAAGAAGAAGAGAATAAAGATAATGACAAAAGGTATGATGGATGTAAAGAATGTGACCCATCCGCTTGTTTCTTCAGCAGGCTGGAATTCTGTGCTGATATTTTTTACTTTTGCCGCATTATCAACTCTTTGCAGACCGATTTGGTCCGGTATATGAGTCATAAAATATTGATCTTTATTGTAGCCTTTCAATTGTCCTTTTACTTCATAAACGCCGCGGACTGGCTGAATGGATATACTTTTAACATCCCCCTTTTCTTCCAAATGAGAAATGAAGGTGTTATAGGTCATTTGTTCAGGCTTGCCATTATTGCCGTTAAAAAAGCTGACAACCCCAATAACAACAAGAAATATTAGTAAATAAAAAACGGTATTTCGGAAGATTCGACTCATTCCTTACCTCCTCCCACAGTAGGCACAATTATCTTAAATAGTATCATAGAAAATCATTCCAATACAAACAATATGGCAACTCTCTTTAGACAATTCCTACTCGTTTTTTTGGTAAACTTCAGGTTTTAACACACCGATATAAGGCAGGTTACGGTAGCGCTGGATATAGTCAAGACCATACCCCACAACAAAAGCATCAGGCACTTCAAAACATACATAATCTGCCTGAATATCTGCTTTTCTTCCGCTCGGCTTGTCAAGCAGTGTGACAATCTTGATTGATTTTGCTTTGCGGTAGCGAAATAATTCAACTAAATAGCTCAGCGTCAAACCGCTGTCAATAATATCTTCAATGATCAAAATATCCCGGCCTTCAACAGATGTATCAAGGTCTTTTAGAATCTTAACCTCACCTGATGAAACAGTTGAAGCACCATAGCTCGAAACATCCATAAAGTCCATTTCTAGATATGTATCAATGTGCTTGATCAGATCTGCCATGAACGGCATTGCACCTTTCAGCACTCCAATCACGAGCGGAAAGCGATCATTATACTCATTGGATAGTAGTGTTCCCAATTCTTTTACTTTTTTTTGAATTTCTTCTTCTGTAATCAGAATTTTTTCAATGTCTTTTTTCATTTTCGCATTGCCCCCTAGAAGATCCTTGCTCATGATATTGTAATACAATGTACTCACCGTCAGTTGCTTCCATTTCCTCTAAGGCTGATTTCTTAAGCCCCGGCAGCCACATGATGTTGCCTCTTCCATCTTCTACAACGGGCCATTTATCCCTTAAGCTCAAGGGGATTTTAGCGTCAATAAATATATCTTTGACCTTTTTGGAGCCATTCATGCCCTTCACTGTCATTTTATCCCCAGTGGTTCTGGATCTAACAGCAAGAGGAAATTTAACACATGCCTTGTTTACGACAAAGGAATGATTGTTTACTGGCACTTCTGCTGTGTTCTTTGTAATAAATGCGCTTATAAAACACCCATTTGGGAGATTTAACATTCCAGGAGGAAAAAATTCCAGACGAAATGGGGAATGTTCTTCATGCTCAAAGGTAAACAAACAGCTGTCATAAGATTTTGTTACCTTTAAACCACTTGGGTAATCAAGCGATCCTGAAGGATGTGTCTGGGAGAGCAGCTGAAGCAGACTCTCGATATGTAAAGAAGAGAAAGATGATGGAACATCTTTATAGAGATAGTTTAATATTAGTTGAATACCCCGCCTTTGTAAAGGCAAAGGCAACCTTTTAAACGCATCAATTTCTATCTCTGCAAGATTGTGTTCCTTTCTTATCCATACTCTATTCATTTCAGTGATTGTTAATTCCTGGAGCAGCTGATCATCTTCAAGCTGCAGCTCGCTGAAATTCTGAAATCTTTCATGAGCAAGCGGGTTTTCTTCCTTTATAAACGGAAGTACATGCATGCGAAAGCGATTTCTTGTATACTTCTCTGATGCATTGCTAGGATCAAATCTCGGTTCAAGATTGTATTGTTCGTTATACGCTAGGATCTCCTTTTTGGAAACCCCAAGAAGCGGCCTGATAATAAAACCTTCGCCGAAAGGCCTTTTTGCCTGAATTCCAGCTGCTGATTTTCCAGCGGCTCCTCTGACAAGCCTCATCATAATCGTTTCTACTTGATCATCTCCATGATGTGCGAGCGCAAGATAGCCAGCATGGTTCTCTCTCATGACTTCACTAAAAAAACCATAGCGGCATTCTCTTGCAGCCATCTGTGAACTTAAATGATGTTTCATTCCATAAGCTGCTGCATCAATCTGTTTGGAAGCAAACGGAATAGCGCGTTTTTTACAGAAAGATTCTACGAATTTCATTTCTTCTTCAGATTCTGCCCCTCGGAACATGTGATCTACATGGGCTGCAATAACCTTAAGATCAAATGCTTCTCTCATATTATGAAGAAGATGCAGAAGCGCAAGGGAATCCGGTCCGCCAGAAACGCCTGCTACGATGATAGAAGAAGGCTCAATAAGCCGATGTTTTTTGATAAAAGCATAAAAACGTTCCAAAGCCATACCCTCTTTGGCAATCGCTCTTTCCTTACCTTTTTTGCACCCAGCTGCAAATCGGTTTAAAAATAGCGCCTGCCTTGTTTAAAGTTATAAATATCCTACCATTTTTGTTTATAATCCTGCAAAAAAGAAGCTATTGTTCACACATTGCTCATATTTACCTTTAGCTGTTTTCATGAAAGATTATTTTAATACGTAATACGTCTGAAAATAATTTTCGTTTCAACTTTTTTAAATCACTATTGTATTTCTGTTCTGAACCAATCAATAGGAACTTAAAAACGAAAAGGGTTAAGAAAAACTGTTTTCGCAAAGATTGCTGCTATTCGTATAGGATTAGAACACCCATAAAAATTAGCCTCGTGGTATCTTTTCTTAGAATAATTCACAGATGTACTCCTGCTCTGAACTCACTTATATAGATGAAAAACAACAAAGTCAAGAAAAGAGCCTTTTCTTTAAGGGAGCAAAAAATGGTAAATATAAAGCATGTATAGAACAAAGAGGCCTGTAAGAACCAGCACTGCATCCAAAAATCCTGTTATTCGCTTCCTTTTTCGTTTTTGAGCACGCCTTTTTGGAGCTGCAGAATGATTGCTTTGCGCCGGACTTGTTTGCTTATTCACTGATACTTGCTTTTTAACCGGAGCTCTTACAGTCTTTTCTTCATATTTTAAATTCCTGATCAAGTCGACTCTCATTTCCTCCGCATTTATGTATTCCCCACATAACGCTTTTTGTAACAGCCTTTTGTGCTTTTTTAAATATGGGTGCTCTTCAATCTTTCGAAATAGGAGCTGCTTTCCCTCTCCGTTTCTGGAAAACCGTTTTGGGTAGGCTGAGTTAATGATGATCATCGCAACCGCAAATAGGTCATAGCCCGCGTCTGCTTTCCGGTTTCCCATTCCCCAGTATCCTCTGTCAAAAAAGTCCGTGAATTCCTTTATAGCTCTTCCTTTTTGAGTCGTACCTCCAACATCCACAAACCGAAGCTTTACAGGGGAAGAAGAAACAATCAGATTATCAGGCTTCAGGTCACCAAAAATCCACCCGCCCATATGAAGCTGTTCGAGACTTGAGAGAAGTTGGATTACAAGGACGCTAATCCATTCACTGCCTTTGCCTTTTATAAAATCAAGATACGCCGGCCCTTGAATATATTCCATGGCATAAAACGCAATAGCGCTGCTCCGGCCTGGTTTCAGCCAATCATCTACATCATGCAAAAAAGGCCCAAGTGAGGAATCCCGGACCTTCGAAAAGTGTTTTAAAACATTTACTTCTGAAGTGATAGACATGCTATTTTCACTTAGCTTCAATGCTGAATAGCCTGCTTTTCCTTTAGCGAGGTAAACGACGCCGTTTGCCCCATGTCCGAGAGGTTTAATAATCTGATACTGATTGCCGTGCCACTTCCCGGAAATAATAGTGCCAGGAGGAACCTTACATTCCTGGTTCGCTGTAGTACTGTTCATCATCAGCCAGTCCGCCCCTCAAAGAACGTTCGTTCCCGAATGATTTGATGGCCGCTCTGATTGCTGGCCCTGTGGGAGTCATTCCGCCTGTAAGAAGCTTCGGAAAGATAGATGACAGCGTCTCAAGCTTAGGTGTCCAATCAAGGACTTTTTCTGTTTCACTATTTTTCCCGGGAAATATATTAATAGAAAACTGGTTATTGCCGATTCTTGAATTCAGACTGATTGATAGATCAAGCAATGATTCCTTAACAGTTGGAATCTTTGGTTTCATGCTTGCGCTTGCATCAACAAGGACAAGTAATTTCAGGGAAACCGTCTCACCCAGCTCATCAACCACCTCCATAATCTCCCCTCTTTTTTCTGGAGGAAGCTCGTCCATTGAAATCTTTTTGCCAAGGATCTCCTGCAGCTCCTTGTTTACGACCCCTTGAAGTGTTTGAGTCATTGCCTGTCTTGTTACCATTTGTACAGTATGGGATAGCTGCTGCGCATAGACGATCTGGCTTACGCCTCCGCCAGAGGAAGCAATCCCTTCTATTTCTCTTATTGCCTCATGATCGATAATGCTCTCATCCACCACTCCTATCACATTTACCGTTATTCCCTGTTCCTTAGCGAGTGCCGCCATGGCAACAGGATCTTCTCCATGATTTGAACAACCGTCTGTAATTAACAGTATTTGCCGCAAATTGCCTCTATTCATTCAACTCACTCCTCTGGAGGATTTCTATTTTGGTTACTATCATCCTCGCCAAGAGCCAGTAGGTTTATACGAAATTTCCGCTTATTCACGATACAACAGTATCCTTTTTATAGTACCGCGAAGATGGAATGGAAGCCCACTTAGGGGAATTGTGATCAAGTTTAGCTACCACGATTGTCATGTCATCTTCTATTTTTCCTGACCTCGTGCGGATCACTTCCTCCATAATTAAATCTGCCACCTCCTGCGGATCATCTGTACGGAGCTCCGATATCTTCCGCTTCATCCACAAATCATGGTTCTCTACATGCTTTGGACCTTCAAAAATTCCATCACTCATCATAATCAGGAGATCTCCTGCTTTCAGCTGCTCCCCTACAATGTCGACCTCGAGCTCGTCAATGATGCCCATCGGCAGATTTGATGCCTGCACTTTCATCACCTTTTCCCCTCTTTTAAGAAAGCTTGGTGTGGAACCGATTTTCAGGAATTTGCAATGAGCATCCTGAAGATCGACTATTGCAAGGTCAAGCGTTGAAAACATTTCATCTGTTGTCCGTAAAGATAGAATTGAATTAACCGTTTTAATAGCTACCTTTTCGTCTATTCCTGATTGGAGAATTTTTTCAAGCAATTTGATGGTTTCATTGCTTTCAAAGTGAGCTCTGACCCCATTTCCCATTCCATCACTTATGGCAATGGCATATTTACCGACCCCCAAATCGATCATAGAATAGCTGTCGCCCGAAACCAGGCCCCCTCCTTTTGCAGCATGAGCTGCACCTGTTTCAATTTTATAGGTTTTGGATGAACCGAGTGAAACGTGGCAAAAGCCATTAGGATAAAGAGCACATTCCTCGTGCTTCACTATAATTGGTTCTTCTAATATATCTGAAAGCATAGGCGCTATTATTTTTTCACATTCTCCATGGCCCTGACAGTAAGGGATACTCATTTCAATATCCACATTTCCCTGCTCAAGACTATATATATCCACATTTGTTATCTCAACCCCGAAGTTTTGGAGAGCTTCCAGTATCTGTTCTTCCTGATGAAAATGATTTTCTCGTTCTCTCTTAATTTCTTTTGAAAAGTCTTCCATTACCTGCGAAACACCCATAAGCTGTTCTGCTACAAGTCTTCTGCTTTCCTGAACCTGCTGTTTCAGCTTTTGATTAGCCTGAAAAATGCTGATTTCCTGGTCTATCGCCTCCTCTACCTGTTTTGGCTTGGAGCAGTGCTTCTGCAGTTCCTTCTTCAGTTTTCTGTTTGTCTGGTATTTATTTTTTGTTGTTTCCGTCATGATCTGGCTCATCAGATCATAGGTTGTACTAAAGTTTTGGACCCAGCATTTCTCCTTTTTGTAGCAGTTTTGGCATGTTTTTTCGGTTACCGTGCTTAAAAACATATCTATTTCATGCTGCTCATCCCCTTCATCATTTTTTTCAAAGAAAGTGGCAAAGCTTTCTGACAAGGCTAAAAAAACCTTTGAAAATTGATCAACTCGATTGGCGGTCACATCCCTTACTTTTCTGGCATAGAGCTGCTGTTCCTGAGCATGCTCATTTGTGCCTGGTATATGTTTGCTTAAAGAGCTTGTGATTTTCTTAGGTGTGATAAAAAAGAGGAAAATAGCAATTAAAGATTCACCCAGTGTTGTCATTAAATCAGCTGAACCCTCTCCATATAAGGAAAGAAGCATACTGCCAACAATCAGACCTATGGCAGCGCCAATTTTTTTCCCTTCCTTCAGAAGCCCTCCGAGAAGCCCGGAAAATGCCAGCAAACTCATTTGGTACAGATTGCCGACGTTCGCCAGGCCTAAAATCAGCCCGGTAACCACCCCCACTGTACAACCAATACTTGATCCCCCTATAAAAGCAAAGAGCAGCACCATATATCTTGAGAAAATATGCTCGGCCTGATAGTGCATATAAGAAACACCAACAAACCCAGTCATAACGGAGGCAATAAGAATCATAAGACATATAATTTCTTCTACTTTCAATGTTTGTTTATATTTATTCGCTGTGATGAGCGGAATGCTCTGAAGAAAGATAAGCGTAAGAATGAAGGAAAGCCCTGATTCTACACCGGCCATTAAACCGCTGTAAGGGGTGATGGCACCTTCTAAAACAAATGAGAAGGCGAGTCTTGATGAGAGCACCGATAAAAAGATAAGAAGCGGGAGAATCTTGATCTGCTCTTTTATAAAGAAGGAGAAAATCTTGTGATAGATGAAAAACAAGAAGACATTTGCCGCGACAAAGATCGAAGTTTCGAGCGATACGGTTACTCCACCCGCAACCAGTGCAGCTGCTCCGATAAATGCCTTGTCCTTTTTGATCAGCATCAGGACACCAAAATAAGGAAGGGCAAAAGGAAGGATCTCTGCGAGAATAACAGCTCGTCCAAGTAAAAATCCGATAAATATATAAAGGAGGCCGACGTTGAATAATACAGACTGAAAGTTCGCCCCGAATTTCTGAACCATCCTTTGGAAAGCTTGCTGTGTTTTTTCAAAGTTTATTCCTGCTGCAGGCTCCATCATTCTTCTTTCTGCTTTTTCCATATTCATACCCCCAACTTGTACTAGTTGATTGTTATTATAGCGAAGCCTTTTTATAGAATTTGTCAGAAAAAGGATGCCTGCTCTAAGAAACGTTCGACTATATCTGTTGGCAGATTCAAAAATACTCCCCTATGCGCAGAATTTTTTCACCATTACCCTGATTTTTTTGTTGAGGAAGGGGCAGTCTCCCATTATTTTGGAAATTATTTGCAGGAATAAATTTTAAAAAGCTGGTTATATGCTGCTTGTTTTTATAAATAACAAAAAAACGGCTTTCCTTATGGAAAACCGTTTTTGCGTATGACCCGTACGGGATTCGAACCCGTGTTACCGCCGTGAAAGGGCGGTGTCTTAACCGCTTGACCAACGGGCCTAAATAATATGGTAGCGGCGGAGGGGATCGAACCCCCGACCTTACGGGTATGAACCGTACGCTCTAGCCAGCTGAGCTACACCGCCAAGTATTGTTTGTCTGCTTGTTAAGAAGCACAAGATATATCATACAAAGAATTATGCCGTTCGTCAATGAAATTTTAAAAAAGCTGCTTACGCAAAGATTTTTGTTTTTCGGTATGACTCAGAACAAGAAAAAGGTTCTTTACTGCCTTTAAAGGTCAAGGCTCTTTTCTTAAACTTTGTTGCTTTTTCATCTCAATAAATGAATTCTGAACAAGTATCACCTTCGAATTTTAAGAAAAGATGCCGCGGGCTAATCTTCAAGCGTGTTCTGAAAACGAAAACAGCCAAAGTCAAAAAGAAAAACACCCTGTAAAAAGGGTGCTTTTTATCCGAACATTTATATTGAAAGCAGCAAGTTATCCTCTTCTTGCTCCGCGTCCGCCGCGCTTTGATTCCGTATTTCTCTTAAGGGAAGACAAACGGTCTTCGCTGTCTTTAAGAAAACGGCTCATCTTTTGTTCAAAGTTTTCTGTTCTCGGACGGAAATCGTTTCTGCCTCTTTGAGGACGGTCCTGGCGAGGGCGCTCTGTACGCTCTGGACGATCTTTCGCTTTTTTGATTGATAGACCAATTTTCCCATCATTTTCCACATTGATCACTTTTACTTCTACTTCATCTCCGACCTTCAAGTGATCGTTGATGTCTTTAACGTAACTGTCTGCGACCTCGCTAATGTGAACCAAACCAGTTGAGCCTCCTGGCAGTTCAACAAACGCCCCAAATTTTGTAATGCCAGTTACTTTACCTTGTAACTTGCTGCCAACTTCAATCGACATAAAAAGAATGCTCCTCCTTAGAAACTTATAAAAAATCACTTTTGCTTAATTATACCCAAAAAAAAAATCAGTTGCAATAAAGTCTACTTTTTATCTGGCACATTGAAGATGATTTCATCTTTACCTGATAAGAAATAGTCTCTTCTGGCAATCTTAGCAATATAATCGTCGTCATTTAGATTTGAGATTTCCTGCTGAAGCATTTTTTGTTCCTTTTTCATTTCTGAAAGCTGTCCTGAAAGCTTGTCTTTTTCTTTCGCCTTCTTGCTTAACTCATTGGATTGAGTAATAAAGGTGAAAACAATTGAAATAGTGATAATGGCAGCAACGATGCCAAACAAGCTCAGCCTTCTGATAAGCCCTCTTTTTCGGCGCTTCAAAATCTGCTCCTGGCGCTCCTGCTGCTGCATGTATTGTGACTGTAACGGTGTTACTTTACGAGTGCGCTTGTTCATCATTTCTTTAAACGGTCCTCCTTACTTCCTAAAGATCCGTTTCCCCCACATTATTGCTTTACCGACTATATTCTTTATTATATTAGAAACTCCTTTAAGCCTGCTGAAAAACTTTTTGATTTTGGTCCTCAAACTGGAAGGGATCATTTTCCATAACAAAATAAGCAGCCATCTAAAAGGTGCTAATAAGATTTTAACGAAAAAGTAGATAAGTTGGGAAGCCCATTTTATGATTTTCCAAATAATATTTAAAATCCCTGCCACAATCAAGAAAAGTAAATGCAATAAACCTGTTATCGGTTTAATCAGAATAAAATTGCCTGTTTTCATGAGAAACATGGTAAACATAACAACCGTATTGATAAAAAAGTTCAATAGCTTTCTGTAAACCTCTTTTAACAGCCCTTGATAAAACGCGTAGCCGCAAAGGATCGCCAGAAACAAATAAAGCCTGAGTTCGCCTTCGTTAACAAGAAGCAAAACATAAAAAAAGCAAAGTCCCTGTAAAACCCAAAAGACAACGTCATTCAGGAATACAAACCACCTTGCTCTCGTTGACCGTTTCAAAAAACGCCCATACGTATCAAGAGCTGCTCCGAGCCATCCCCCCATGCCGATCATAGCAAGCATTGTATAGAACTGGGTGGTCAAGGTCATTTGAACAACTTGCTAAAAAATCCTTTAGCTTTTTCCCCTTCTTGATCGTCCAAGTAAACAATATCAAATATTCTTCCCTTTATGGAGACAATGCCTCTGTCGACATCAAGATTTTTCATCTGCAGATTTTCCCCTCTGATCGCCATTGCTCCCATGACTGTATCGAGGAGGAATTCCTCATTATCAAAGCTCTCAACCTGTTTAACACCTGAAATGTCCAGCAGCTTGCGCCCTTTCATGGTGATGTCATGATCCGGCACGGTTGTCTTCTGTGCTGAATGATCCTCATAATAATTCATATAAGTCCCCCGCAATCTTCAGAGATTTCTTTATCTATCTCTATGAGTGCAAGGGACAAATTAGAACAAGCCCTGTAATTAACTTTCGCTTAGTTTTTCTTCTTTAACGATCCGATAAAGGCTTGCTGAATCTTCTTTTTTTGTCGTTTCTTTTAAATCCTCTATTTGCACGGTGATCAGCTTTTGACCGAATCTTACAGTGAGCTCATCTCCGATTTTTACGTTAGAACTTGCTTTGGCAGGAACTCCATTAATTGAGATCCGCCCTTGATCCGCGACCTCTTTGGCAAGTGTTCTTCTTTTAATCAGTCTTGAAACCTTTAAAAATTTATCGAGTCTCAATTCTTTCCCCTTCTTTCTCTATAGCTGACAAGATATTTTAAGAAACTTTTTCTTACCTATTTACTCCTTGGTTTTAGCTTCTTCCCAGTACATGTCCATTTCTTCAAGCGTCATCTCTTCAAGCTCCTTGCCGGATTGGACAGCCTGCTTTTCTATATATTGAAAACGCGAAGTAAACTTGTGGTTTGTTGATGTGAGCGCTTCTTCAGGCTCAATTTTATAGAACCTTGCAATGTTTACAAAAGCAAATAGAATATCACCGAATTCTTTCAGCATTTTTTTGCTGTCCGTTTCTTTTGCCTGCAGTTCTTCTTCAAATTCGTGAAGTTCCTCTTTCAGCTTAAGCCATGCACCGCTTGGATCCGGCCAGTCAAAGCCGGCTTTTGCCGCCTTTTTTTGCAAATGGAATGCTTTTGAAAGCGCCGGAAGGGAAGAAGCAACAGAACCGAGACGGGATTCTTCCTTATACTTCCCTTCCTGCTTTTTAATTTCCTCCCAATTGGATAAAACAGCTTCCGAATTTTCAAGCATGACATCCCCAAAAACATGAGGATGTCTGCGGATCATTTTCTCTGTAACAGTCCGGATCACGTCATCTACCGTGAACATGCCTTCATCTTCACCGATCTGGGAATGAAGAACAACCTGCAGCAAAACATCGCCAAGTTCTTCAATCATATGTTCAATGTCTTCATTTTCAATCGCTTCGAGAAGCTCATAGCATTCTTCAATAAGATATCTTTTTAATGTTTCATGAGTCTGTTCCATGTCCCAAGGACATCCGCCAGGAGCCCTTAGCGCTTTGATCACTTTGCGGAATTCTGTAAATTGATGGTACTTCAGGCTTTCTTTTGTTACCGGCGGAACATAAAGACTTGTCAGATTGCTTAGTTCAACTACCCTGTCCAGTTCGTAAAGCGGAACCTTTTTGATCTGCTCATTTGCTCCTCCCGCTTCTGTTACGACAACGATTTCATAATCATCAGGATACTCTTCCATCAGCGTCAGTTTTGCTTCAGAAGCAACCATTTGATCATAAACCTGGCAAATAATCATGTGCTGGTTTAATTGCAGATCCTCCCTCTTCATTGTGAGAGCATCTAAAAATTGAAAGCCTTCAATCGGATCAATATGAAGGGCAGCAAAGGTTGGATCCAGGAAGCTTTGCCCTCCTAGAATTTCTACTTCAGCCTGACCATTATCAGCAGCTTCGAGCAAGAGCTGAACGGTCTTTTCCGCTACCATCGGATGGCCAGGAACGGCATAAATGATATTTTCCTCTGCTGCATTTATGAGAAGAGTCTGGACAATTTCCTTATAGACCTCTTCAAATTGATCATGCTTTTCATAGATCCCGTCAAATGCAGTATAAGCCGGAAGTTCGCCGGAAAGCTCATTTAATACCGGATGATCTACCGTCCGTACATAAAGCGGTGCTCCTGAAGTAATCAGCCTGTAAACACCGAGCGGAAGCTGTGCTGCATCACTTGACCCGAGGCCTACGATTGATATTTTGTTCATTTTCTCTCTCCCCTTTCCGAACGGCTGAAAAGCTTCTTAATTTTATTGCCTAATGGGACAATATCAAGCTCTTCATCTGTAAACACATTTGCTTTTACGATAAGGATTAAATAAATGGCTGCTCCAATGGCCGCTCCTGACAATCCTTCAACGGTGGCATCAGCTCTGCTTGCGGGACCTGCCAGAAATTCAAATCCTGCCATGTAAGCCTTTAACAGAAGAACCATGCCTGCTGCAGCTAAAAATATTTTTCCGATACTTCTATATTCCTTCAGTCTAAACCGAATTCTGCCCAAATACCAAATATTTAAAAGGGCTGCTGTCATAAAAGCAAGTACAGATGCCCATGCAGCACCTTCCGTTGAATAAAGAGGAATCAAGTAATAGTTGAGCACAAGTTTCAGCCCAACAGCAAGCAGAACGGAAATGGCAGGAAAAACGGTATGATTCAGCCCCTGAAGGATTGCTGAAATCGTCATGGAGAGCGAAGTAAACAAAATAGATAAGCTTAAAACGAAAAGAATATCCGAACCGGAATTGTTTCTGAATAGCATGACATTTACTTGGTCTACAATGACCATTAATCCTGCTGTTGCTCCCGCTCCAACCGCAAGACAAACCTTAACCGAAAGATTGATTTTATTTTCTATAAATGCTTTGTCATTCCGCTTTTTCGCACTGGAAATCAGAGGAACGAGTGATAAAGCGAGCGAAGATGCAACAACCGTTCCAAGCTGAATCAAAGGCTGTCCCCTGTCATAGATTCCCTTAAGCTGCTTTGCTGCATTGGATGGAATATCACTCGCGGTGAGCAGGGAATAGAGATTAAGAGCATCAATCATCTGGATAAAGATCAATAAAAGACTAGTGATGCATATTGTCAGGCTGTAAAGCATCAGCGTCTTAATAATTTTTCTAGAAGAAACTTCTGACTTCTCTGAATGAGCGCTTGTCCAAACGCTATTGCGCCGTTTTAGAAAAAAGACAGCAAGAACGATGGCAGCAGCGGCACCACCAGTAAGCGAACCGAAAAGGGCACCTGCCCCCGTTTCATAGAGAGTATGTCCCTGTGAAAGCAGTATGTATGAAAAGATCAGGATTGTCATGACACGAAAACTTTGTTCGACAACCTGTGAAAGGGCTGTAGGCAGCATAATATGAAGCCCTTGAAAGTAACCCCTAAGAAGCGAGACAAACGGCAAAATAAGAAATGAAAAAGAAATAACCTGGATCAATCCTGTTAAATGAATATCTCCCATAAACGATGCAATAGAAGAAGAACCTAAAAACAAGCTTAAAAAAAAGACAATCCCTGTTACAGTCAGAAAGAAAAGACTCACCTTCCATACTTTCACAAGATCTGAAGGCCGATTGTCATCTCCATATTCGGCAAAAAGCTTTGAAACAATGACTGGAAAGCCTGAGGTAGCAAGCATGATAGAGATTCCGTAAAAAGGATAAACCTGCTGATATATATAAAATCCAATATCTCCTACAATGTTTTGATAAGGCACTCTGTACGCAGCGCTTAGAATCTTCGTTAATATCCCCGCAATGGTCAGAACAATTGCACCCTGCCAAAGATTATTTTGCTTGGACGGAGCACTCATCGTCCATTCTCCTCCCGGTAGATAAGTAAGCCTCTTTTCTTAAACTTTGTTGTTTCTCGCCTAAATAAATGAATTTTAAGCAATTATACACCTGCTCATTTTAAGAAAAGATGCCACGAAGCTTATCTTGATGCGTTTTCTTAACATATACGAGCAGCAACAATCTTTGCGAAAACAGCTTTTTGTAAAAAAGACATACATTGACCCATTATATCACATATGCTTCAGGCAGATTTTATGGAAAAAAGCACTCATTTCAACATAAAAAAGCAGCGGCTCCGCTGCTTTTTAAGATAATAAATAATACCGGATGACTGGATAAAAGAAGGCTTGTCCCATTTTTCCAAATGACTCTAAAAAATAATGATTATTGCTCCATTTGACGAGCAAGGAAGCCTGCAGCTGTTTCCACCGCTTTTTGCTCAACTTCACCCAGTGAGCTGTCCTTTGAAAAAATAACGACTGCTCCGATTGGATCTCCGTTTGCTACGATCGGTCCAATCGTATAAGCTTTTACATCTTCTTTCACATTTTCCAAAAGCTCCATCTGACCGCCATCTGTATTCAGGACGGAGTTTCTTTCTTCCATAATCTTTTCAACCTGTTCACTAATATTTCGGTTCATGTATTCCTTTTTAGAACCACCGGATACCGCAATAAAAGCATCACGGTCACAAATCAAGACCGGATGGCCCATACTATCATATAGAGCATCTGCATACTCTCTTGCAAAATCACCCAGCTCACTGATCGGAGAGTATTTTTTCAGGATAACTTCTCCTTCTCTGTCTACAAAAATCTCGAGAGGATCCCCTTCACGTATACGTAAAGTCCTGCGGATTTCTTTCGGAATAACGACGCGGCCCAAATCATCAATTCGACGAACAATACCAGTTGCTTTCATCTAATGCTGCCTCACTTTCATCTGACGAATAGTTACCTCGGCGATTGCTGAAATTGTCCTCTTTTTGCAACAAACACCATTTGTTGAAATTAGTATCACTCACAAAAGAAGTAATATACGTTTCGCAAACGAAAATTTTATATGGGGGAATAAGAAATGCGGAAGCGCCTGGTCAGCCCCGACAAGCGCTGGAGGAAAATCGGTAAAAGTCCGGTTTTGACTTTTTCCGATTTTCTGAAGCGACCTCGAGGGGCTGGGCGCTGCAGCTGGACAATAAAGAAAAGCGGAGCCGACTGTTCAGTTCCGACAAGCGCTGGAGGGAAAAACCGAAAAGTCCGGGTTTGACTTTTTGGTTTTTCCTGAAGCGACTCGAGGGGCTAGGAGGCGGAGCTGGACAATAAAGAAAAGCGGAAACGTCCGTTTAGCCCAGACAATGAAAGGAAAGTCATGAAATTCCGAAGTGATTCAAAATTAAGCTGTTGCAACTAAAAAATCGTAAAAAATCTAGTGTTTTTTTCAAATAAACCATTGTTTTTTAAGCTATATCCCTTAAAAACAAACTGATTTCTTACGAAAAACACCTCAGCTTACTAGTCGAAATCCATCTTACTGTCCGAATCCCTCATCCTACTGACCAAAACCCCTGTTAACAAGCCAAACTCCCCTTTGTACTGCAGAACCCCCTTCTTACGAGCCAAACAGGGTCTGTTACAAGCCGCGCCTTTCCGCCGTGTTCCTTTGCCAGTCGTATAAAAGATTCAGCAGCAAAAAAATCCCTTGTTAGGTCATTCAATGACTTCAAGGGATCTTTAAATATCATCAGCTGGCTGATATTTCTTCTTTTTTGGCCTTTTTCAATCCGCTGAGCAGCTTTAGAATAACCATCAGCCACTCGTCTGTCTTCATATCCTTTATTAGGAGAGAAATTTTAAGCTTTCCGCCATCCATTCCAAGTCCTACGTTTCGTCCAAACAGATTGCTCAGTTCAAACAGCTTTTGGCCGTCTATGGCATTGCTGGCTTCAGCTGCCATCACCATCGTTACCGTATTCTTCACCTGCTTGATGCTTTCAATTTTTTCCCTGAGAGAACGGGCTTTCATCTCTGCTGCTTTAAACAGATAATCCACTTCTTTAGGGAAATCTCCGAACCGGTCGATCATTTCCTCCTGAAGCTCATCTATTTCTTTAAGTGATTTTATCGCTCTAAAACGTTTGTACATATCAATTTTCTGGCTTCCGTCATTAATATAGGCTTCTGGAATATAGGCATCGAGTTCAAGATCAATTTCGACTTCAAATGCAGCTTCTTTCGGCACGTCTCCTTTTCGTTCCTCAATGGCCTCTTTCAGCATCTGGCTGTAGAGATCAAATCCGACGGAATCAATGAATCCATGCTGCTGGGCTCCGAGAAGATTTCCCGCTCCCCTGATAGATAAATCGCGCATAGCAATTTTGAAACCGGAACCAAGCTCAGTAAATTCTTTGATTGCCTGCAGACGTCTTTCTGCAACTTCAGTAAGCACTTTATCTTTTCTGTAAGTAAAGTAGGCATAGGCAATTCTATTGGAACGGCCAACCCTTCCTCTAAGCTGATAAAGCTGGGATAAGCCCATTTTATCAGCATCAATAACTATCAGTGTATTAACATTTGGAATGTCTACGCCAGTTTCTATGATTGTTGTACTGACAAGGACATCCGCTTCGCCTTCTAAAAAGTTCAGCATAGCAGACTCAAGTTCATTTTCAGTCATCTTCCCGTGGGCATAAACCACCTTTGCGTCAGGGACAAGCATTGAGATTTCTTCTGCCTTGCGGTCAATGTCTTCAACGCGGTTGTATAAAACGTATATTTGTCCGCCCCTGGCAAGTTCCCGTTCAATCGATTCCCTGACAAGCGCACCGTTATATTCCACAACATATGTCTGTACTGGAAAACGGTTCTCCGGGGGTGTCTCAATAACCGACAAATCCCTGACCCCAAGCATGGACATATGCAAGGTCCTGGGAATTGGCGTAGCAGTCAGTGTCAGAACATCAACGTTTGCTTTCAGCTGTTTAATTTTTTCCTTATGGGTTACACCAAAGCGCTGCTCTTCATCAATAATCAAAAGACCAAGATCTTTATATTTCACATCTTTTGAAAGAAGACGATGTGTCCCGATCACGATGTCAACTGTTCCATTTTCAAGGCCTTTCGTTGTTTCATTCATTTCCTTGCGGGTACGGAAGCGGCTCAGCAGCCCAATGGTAATCGGGAAATCCTGGTACCGTTCTCGAATGGTTTCATAATGCTGCTGGGCAAGAATTGTAGTCGGAACGAGCAAAGCAACCTGCTTGCCGTCTGCTATTGCTTTGAATGCAGCACGTATGGCAACCTCTGTTTTTCCGTAGCCCACATCTCCGCAAAGCAAGCGGTCCATCGGCCGTTCTCTTTCCATATCCTTTTTAATTTCATGAATAGAACGGATTTGGTCCTCTGTCTCCTGATAAGGGAATGCTGCTTCAAAGTCTCTTTGCATTTCTCCATCAGGGGAGAAAGAGTGGCCTCTGCTTGCTTCCCGCTCTGCATACAATTTAATTAAATCATCCGCAATATCCTGTACAGAGGATTCAACCTTTTTCTTCACTCTGCGCCAGTCGCTGCCGCCTAGTTTATATATTTTCGGCTCTTTTCCCTCAGAACCGACATATTTCTGTACCTGGTCAATTTGCTCTACAGGAACATAAAGCTGATCCGTTCCCTGATAGCGAATATTCAGGTAGTCTTTATGAATTCCGTTAATTTCGAGGGTTTCAATACCTAGATACTTTCCGATCCCGTGGTTTACGTGTACCACGTAGTCTCCCGTTTCAAGCTCTGAATAGCTTTTGATCCGCTCTGCATTGGTAAGCTTCTGTCTTCTCGGCTGCTTTTTGACCCTTTTCTTAAATAGCTCTTCTTCTGTAATAACAGCTATTTTCTGAAGAGGTATTTCGTAGCCTGTCTGCAGATCCCCTTCCAGAATGTAGATATGGCCCGGAAGAAGCTCTGTTTCCTTTTTTGCAATAGAAGCTATAATTTCATAATCGTTTAAAACCTGATCCAGCTTCTTGACTCTTTCTTCATCCGCTCCAAGGAAAACCACTGTCTGTTTCCCCTTTTTCCAGCGTTCAAGCTCACCCTTCAAAAGGTGCATCTGCCCATGAAAATTCTGCATTTGTTTGCATGAAACGTTTAAGATATTTTGAGGGTTTGTATGCGGAACATGCCTTAAGAATAAAGAAAGATACACAATCGGGTGCCTATGCTTATTAAATACCTCTGAATAAGGATGGGATATAGTGACATCATGAACAATCTTCCCTGTTTCAAGAAGGCTTGTGTACCATTCTGCCTCTTCTTTTTCCAGCTGCTCATACATTTCCTGCACACGGCTGATCTCATCGACAACCATGATGGCATTGGCCGAAAAATAGTCTAGCAAACTAGCAGGCTTGTCATAGAAGAAGGAAAGGTATCTGTACATTTCCTCATTTAGCTGACTGTTCCGGAGCAGCTCCATATCATACTGTGCCTGTTCGAGGATCATTTCCTTTTGCTTCGGATCCTTCGACCTTTTCAGACTTTTGGCTAAGGCGTCCTCAAGCTTCCCGAGGCTTGATATGATGTGTTCTTTTTTTATTACCATTTCCTTTGCTGGTCCTACCGAAATGCTTTTAAGCTTCTGAATAGAACGCTGATCAGCAATATCAAACTGCCTGATGGAATCCACTTCAATATCGAATAATTCAATTCTGACAGGATATTCTTCAGTAAGAGGATAGAGATCAATCAATCCGCCTCTTATACTGAATTCCCCAGGGGCAGAAACCATATCCGTCCGTTCATATCCGCTTGTTACAAGCCAGTCCATCAGAGCATCCGGTTCAACCTCATCTCCAACACTTAGGGATCTTTGACAGTCCTTCCATAGCTCCTTTGGCGGCAAAAGGCGTCTCACTGCTGCAGCAGGAGCTACAACAATGGCTTTTTCCCCTGCTGAAAGCTTATTAAGCACTTCAATACGCTGGGCTTTCAGTTCAGGGCTTGCTACAGCAATTTCAGAGGCAATCAATTCATTTACAGGGTATAAATAAACCTTTTCCCCAAGCAAATTGGCTAAATCCTCATAAATCTTTTGCGCCTGCAGAAGGTTATGCGTTACAACAAGCATTGGCGCGTTCATTTCATTAAACAAAGCAGAAGTAAATACAGATCTTGCCGAACCGGACAGCCCGGCGACCAGCTGTTCGTTCAGTCCCCCCTGTATCCCGCTTACAACTGTTTTAAAATCCTGATTGCCATAAAAATAAGAGTGCAGACTTTTCAAGCTGTTTCCTCCCCTCTATGAAAACAGAAAAATGCTTTGGATCCTTACCCAAAGCTTCTTACTGTATGAATGTCTCCACTTCATGAAACTCAGGATGTCGATCCAGAGCTTCCTGACAGTCTTCGCATATTGTCTTTACTATCATATCACCATTCTCTAAAGAGGTGAGCATTTCCTGTCTCTCATCGTTTGTTAACAACTGAAATCCTAGACGGCTTGTTTCGATCATTTCCTGATCGATCGTGCCGATTTTATGGCCGCAATGGCGGCAGGTATAGTGAAGGGCCATAAGAGCCTCCCTTAAGCAGGTTTTTCCCTTAGTATAACCCGCTAAAGAAACCTTATACTTTTCCCAGCCTTTTATGCCGTTTTTAACAAAGGCTCTTTTCTTAAACTTTTTTGTTCGTGACCCAATATTTAGTTTTCGAAACCATTGGGATGGCAAAAACTTTAAGAAAAGATGCCCCGATGCTAGTCTTAATGCGTGATATAACATGTACGAAAAACAACAATCTCTTAACAAAAAATCTTTTGTTAGTAGCGATTGATATCTGCTTTTTTAAAAATTTCCAGAGGTTTTCTAATTGAATTCGTTCATCACTTGAAGAAAAGGCTGTTTCAGCCAAGATTCGCAAGCATCTGCGGAAAGAGAAATGGCATCTTGGATCGGCTGCTGTTCATCTGGAGTAAACCGGCCAAGGACATAGTCAGGTACCTTCATTCCTGCAGGCGGTCTGTCGATCCCAATTCTTATCCTGTTAAAGACTTGAGTGCCAAGATGCAGGATAGTGGATTTAATTCCATTATGCCCTCCTGCACTTCCTTTTGTTCTTAAGCGGATTTTTCCAGCCGGCAAATCAAGGTCATCATAAATAACAACAAGATCTTCATCCTGAAGATCATAGAAATCCATTAACGGCCTGATGCATTCACCTGATAAATTCATATAGGTTAGAGGCTTTACTAATAACACTTTCTCGCCTCCTGCGAACCCCATGCCATAAACGCCGTTAAATTTGGATTTATCAAGAGGAATGCCTAATCGGTCAGACAGTTCATCAATGACTAAAAACCCCGCATTATGCCGGGTCCTTTCATACTGTTTTCCCGGATTTCCGAGACCAACAATCATTTTCAAGAAGCTTCCCACCTTTTTCGTATGGGCCTTTTCTAAAATTGGCTGCATTCAGTAAAAGAAGCAGGTACATTTTGCAGTTTAACTCTGCACCTAAAACTATTCTTAACAGCATTTTTAACGAAAATGGCCTTTCTTAAAGAAGTATCAACTAGTCACAAATATAACACAAAAGACGCAACCAGCAAGTGGTTACGCCCTAAATGTTGTGTTATTTTTATTCCTATTCGCTTTCTTCTGTGCTGTCTGCACCGTCTGCTGTTTCTGGATCATCTGATTCCTGCTGCTCACCAGAATCAATGACCTCTTCTTTCCGAGGTGGAAGAACGGATGCGATTAATTCATCGTCTTCATGGCTAATTGTATACTTGCGGCTTTCTTTTAAGTCGCCGACTGTCAATGTATCATTTATATCCATTTCAGAAACATCTACATCAATGGATTGGGGAAGATCTGCCGGCTTCGCTTTCACAGTCAGCTCAAAATGCGGCTGCTGCAGAACGCCTCCCTCTTTAACCCCTTTAGCTTCACCTGTCAAATGAACAGGAACCTGTGCTTCAAGTTCATCATCCATGTTGACAACAATGAAATCTGCATGGATAATTTCATTTTTCATAAAATCCTTTTGAAGTTCATTCAGCATAACAGAATGTTTTTTTCCATCCAATTCAATATTAATAACGGCATTACGGCCTTCTTCACGAATCGTTTTTAATAATTCCAGACCATCCAGGGCAACGGCTTTGCTGTCAACTGATTTTCCATAAATAATAGCTGGAACTCTACCCTCTAATCGAATGTGTCTTTTTGCAGAACTTGTAAATTCTTTTCTTTCTTTCGCTTGTAATGTTGCACTCATAAGTAACACCATCCTAATTTATGTTATTAATATTGTTTACCCATTACACGATTGTTATAAACAAGCAGGCGGCTTCCGTTTAAAAAAAGACTCCTTTTGCATAGTTTTTTGTATGACGCAATGCCATGATAATAAACTTCATAGCTCCTGAAATGACTAATTTGAGTGAAAAAGCAGCAAAATTTAAAAAGGGCCTTAAAAAAAGAATAGACCCCTTTTTAGGGCCCTATTCTTTCACATTTTATTCTCAGTCAAACAGCATGCTGATTGATTGATCTTCGTGCACGCGGATTATGGCTTCACCAATAAGAGGTGCAACGGAAAGTTCAATAATTTTGTCGATCTTTTTCTCTTCAGGAAGACAGATGGAGTTCGTAATAACCAATTCCTTGATCTGTGACTTCTGAATCCGCTCAATGGCAGGGCCAGATAATACCGGATGCGTACAGCAGGCATACACGTCCGTTGCTCCATTTTCCACAAGTGCATTGGCTGCAAGTGTAATGGTGCCGGCTGTATCGATGATGTCATCAATTAAAATGGCTGTTCTTCCTTCAATGTTACCAACAATGTTCATTACTTCAGATACGTTTGGTCTAGGACGCCTTTTATCAATAATGGCAATCGGTGCCTTCAGACGGTCAGCAAGCCTTCTTGCTCTCGTAACACCGCCATGATCAGGCGAAACAATAACGATATCTTTTAGATTCTTTTTGCTGAAATAATCACCAAGAATTGGAACACCCATTAAGTGGTCGATCGGCATATCAAAGAATCCCTGAATTTGCGGTGCGTGAAGATCAAGCGTAATAACCCTAGTAGCTCCTGCCGTTTCCAGAAGGTTTGCTACAAGCTTCGCTGTAATCGGCTCGCGCGCACGGGCTTTACGGTCCTGACGGGCATAACCGTAGTAAGGCATAACGATATTGATGGTTTTTGATGATGCACGTTTTAATGCATCAATCATGATTAAAAGCTCCATCAAATGCTCGTTTACAGGGTCGCTCGTAGACTGAATGATATAACAATCACAGCCGCGGATGCTTTCTTCGATATTAATCTGTATTTCTCCGTCACTGAAATGCTGTACAGAACATTTTCCGAGTTCTACCCCTACTACATTGGCAATTTCCTCTGCCAATGGGCGGTTCGAATTCAGGGTGAATATTTTTAAATTAGAATCTCCATATCGATTGGACATTTAAGAGAAACCCTCCATTAGGAATTTTTATTCATGCTTAGGCGTTCCACGTAGTTCTCTTTATTTACCTGTCTTGCACGAGCGATTGAAAGCCCGTTGCCTGGAACATTTTCTGTTATGGTTGAACCTGCTGCAACATAAGCTCCTTTGCCCACAGTTACAGGGGCAACCAGGTTGGAATTGCATCCAATAAACGCGCCGTCTTCTACTTTGGTTAAAAATTTGTTTTTGCCATCATAGTTTACTGTGATAGAACCGCAGCCAAGATTTACATCTGCACCAATCTCCGCATCACCGATATAGCTTAAATGGGAAGCCTTGCTGCCTGCTCCCATAGATGTTTTCTTAATTTCTACAAAATTACCGATCTTAACTTCATCGCTAATTGCGGATTTAGGACGAATATGGGCAAATGGGCCTATTTTTACTTCATTTCCTACAGAACTGCTGTGAACAACTGATTGGCGTATCACTGTTCGGTCACCGACAGAGCTGTCCTTGATTTCAGAGTTCGGTCCGATTTCACAATCTTCCCCAATGGATGCATTACCTGAAAGAATGGTTCCAGGATAAAGTATCGTATCACGTCCAATAACTGCATCTGCAGATATGTAGGTGTTTTCCGGATCAATGATCGTAACCCCGTTTCTCATGTGTGCTGTGTTGATGCGTTTTTTCATCCACGCCTCAGCCTGTGAAAGAGCCACTCGGTCATTTATCCCGATTGTTTCCTCAAAAGAGGAAGTTTGATAGGCAGATACAATTTCGCCGCCATTTTTCAATATTTCTATAACGTCAGGCAAATAATACTCTCCCTGCACATTATCATTGGATACTTTTGATAACGTCTCAAAAAGGGCTTTGTTATCAAAGCAATAGGTGCCTGTATTGATTTCAGTGATTTTGCGTTCTTCTTCACTGGCATCTTTATGCTCAACGATTTTTTCAACATGGCCTTCCTGATTGCGGACAATACGGCCGTAACCTGTCGGATCTTCTGCACCAGCTGTAAGGATCGTTGCTTTTGCATGCATTTCTTCATGATGGGTAAGCAAAGCTTCCATCGTTTCTGCTGTGATAAGCGGCGTATCTCCGCAAATGACAACGGTTGTGCCTTCTTTATCTTCAAGAAAATCTTTTGCTTGAATAACGGCATGGGCTGTTCCTAACTGCTCTTCCTGGATTGCATACTCGCTTTTATCCCCCAGCTGCGCCTGAACATCCTCTGCTCCATGGCCGACGATTGTTACAATTTTATTCAGGTTAAGTTTAGAAGCTTCGTCAAAAACGTGCTGTACCATTGGTTTACCGCAAACAGAATGCAGCACTTTATAAAGTTTGGACTTCATTCTCGTGCCTTTTCCAGCAGCTAATATTACTGCATAACGATTTTCCATTATGTAAGCCTCCAGTATTCCCTATTTATCCATAAAAAATATATCTTAAAAACGAGGCTTTTTCAAGGAAACGAATAAAAGTACAAGATTTTTCTAATTTTGGGAAACAGGAAAAGAGGAATATTTTCACGGGGATAAATGCCTCTTTTAAGGAGAAAAGGAGAGGATAAGGCATAAATAAAGCCTTGCAGCAGATTGCGGCAAGGCTGGTTTCATATCTTAGGAAGCTCCTGCTTCTTCAAATTCTTCTTCAACGACTTCGCCTAAGCGATGGTATTCTGCAAGGACTGCCTCTTGGATTTTTCCGCGAGTGCCTGAATTGATTGGATGGGCTATATCACGAAATTCCCCATCAGGAGTTCTCTTGCTTGGCATTGCAACGAATAGGCCATTATTGCCGTCAATGACACGAATATCGTGAACAACAAATTCATGATCAAGCGTAATCGATGCAATCGCTCTCATACGTCCCTCGGTGTTAACGCGGCGTAATCTTACGTCTGTTACTTCCATTCTGCTCACCACCTTTTCCCTAGATGAAAAAACTTTAATTAAGTAATTCAACGGGAAATTCCCTTTTCCTGCAAAGCGAAAAAATTTTTTTGCAAAAAAAGGCAGTGGTAGTAAACTTTTCATATTGACAATTACCGCAATTATTTAATTAGGGCAATAACCTCAATTTCGACAAGAGCATCCTTGGGCAATTTGGCCACCTCAACACAAGATCGGGCTGGTTTATGAGTATGAAAGTACTCCCCGTAAACCTCATTGAAATCAGAGAAATCATTCATGTCCTTTATAAAGACAGTTGCCTTTACAACCGTTTCAAGAGAAGCCCCTGCTTCTTCGATAACCGCTTTTAAATTTGCAAATACTTGATGTGTCTGAGACCGTATCTCTTCTCCAGCCATCACACCCTCTGGCGTCAGCGGAATTTGTCCCGAGCTGTAAACTAAATTGTTTACGACAATCGCCTGGGAATATGGACCTATAGCTTTAGGTGCTTTGGAAGTTTGAATGTTTCTCATCTGATCAGGCTCCTTTTAATCATTTTTAGGATGGCTCTTTTCGTTGTTCTTGCGCATTGCGAAAACAGCCTTATTTTATAAGCTCTGTTAAACCTTAGAGCCGCCTTGGCGCTATGCGTCTGCGGGGTCTCCCTTGATCCGCTTTTCTAAGCAGGAGTCCCGCGCCTTCCGCTTAACCATCAGGGTGCCAAAATCAACCTTTAGCTTAAACTGAGTCATTCTATAAGGCTCTTTCTTAAACTTTGTTGTTTCTCATCAAAATAAATGAATTCCAAACTAAATTTTAAGAAAAGATGCCATGAAGCTTATCTTCTTGCGTGTTGATTTACGAATAGCAACATTCTTTACAAAAACAGCCTTCTATAAAAATTTTTATGACTTGGAAAAATCGAAATAATTGCCTTCTTTTAAATGAATGTGCTTTTCCCTGATATCTACTTCTGTCAATTTAACCAATGAAATATATTCATCCACAAGCCGCTCTTCAACGCCTTCGGTCTCAACAAGAACTCCAATGCCGGCCACTGTAGCATTAAACTCTTCCAGAAGGCTGATCATCCCATTAATCGTTCCGCCCGCTTTCATAAAATCATCAATAATCAGGACGTTTGAACCTTCTTCAAGGCTTCGCTTGGCAAGCAGCATCGTTTGAATCCTTTTGGAAGAACCGGATACATAGTTAATGCTGACGGTGGAACCTTCTGTCACCTTGCTGTCCTTTCTGACAATAACAACAGGAACATTTAGATCTCTTGCAACGGCATAAGCAAGTGGAATGCCTTTTGTAGCTACCGTCATCACAACATCTATTTTTCGATCTGCAAAAACGGAAGCAAACAGCCTGCCAATTTTATTAACAAGCAAAGGATTCCCCAAAATATCTGTTAAGTACAAGTAGCCGCCAGGCAATACCCGTTCAGGCTTTGCCATCCACTCACACAATTCTGCAATCGTCTCTTTCGCTTCTTTGGGACGGATTCCCGGAATGTATTTTACCCCGCCAGCTGCACCTGGAACAGTCAGCAAGGAACCCGCGCCCTGTTCTTCAAAGGTCTGCTTAATGATGGTCAGATCCTCGCTTATAGATGACTTGGCAGATTGATATCGCTCAGAAAAAAGGGTTAGGGGAACAAGGGAATGCGGGTGAGCAAGCAAATAATTCGTCATATCGACAAGCCGACCGCTGCGGCGTAGCTTCATCAAAATACCTCCAAAACCGAATATTGTTATCATTAATATAACGTTATATACGGTATTTAATCAAGGTCCTGACAATCGCCAAGCATTCTGACAGCAAATACCTGATCACAAAATCCCCTTAATCCATTGTACACCCGGTGTATTTTAGACTCGTATTGCACAAATCCGAAAACAGTCGGTCCGCTTCCGCTCATTAAAACAGCGTCTGCTCCGAACCGTTTCATTTGGTCTTTAATCATGGCAACTTCCGGATACATTTTAAGGGTAACATCCTCCAGAACATTTCCAAGATTTTCACAAATCCCTGTATAGCTTTTATCCTTAATTGCTTGGACCATCGCATCTACATTTGGGTGAGCGACAGATTTTAAATTAAGGTTCCTGTAAACATCTGCGGTGGATACACCAATGGTAGGCTTTGCTAAAATAACCCAGCAATGAGGGGGAGGATCAATCAGCTGAATTTTTTCCCCGCGGCCTGTCGCGATCGCTGTTCCGCCATATATGCAAAATGAGACATCTGAACCGATTGCTGCTCCAATTTCAGCCAGCTCATGAAGAGTGAGCCCGAGATTCCACAGCCTATTCAGCCCTCTGAGGGTTGCAGCAGCATCACTGCTGCCTCCAGCAAGTCCTGCCGCAACAGGTATGCTTTTCGTAATGCTGATGGACACGCCCTTCTGAATATTGTATCGCTCTTTCAAAACCTTTGCTGCCTGATAAGCAAGGTTACGATGGTCATCTGGAACAAATCGGTTATGAGACATAATCCGGATTTCATTTTCCTCTAGCTCAGTGAGCTCAATATGGTCAGCAAGGTCAATAGTCGTCATAATCATTTGAACCTCATGGTAACCATCTTTCCTTTTATGTAAAACGTCCAGCGATAAATTTATTTTCGCGGGTGCCTTCTCTAAAACACGCACAACCTCTCACCTACTTTAAACGAACTCAAATGTATCAACATTGTATCATAATTATAAAGGGTTTATCGTTCTTTTACGACAAGCACAAGAGAAAGGGAGCTGTTTCCCTTTCAATGGCCTTTAAAAGGCTTCCTAAGCTGTTACAAACGGTATTATCCTGATTTTTTCAATTTTCCTTATTCATGTCAAATGGTTTACCCCTGCCAAAAAACACAATCCCCTTAATAATTGCCTAGTTCATGGAAATGAATAAAAAAAGCCGAAACGAATGATTCCGCTTCGGCTCAGGTTATGCTACTCTTGGCGATGACTTTCAGCAAGCTGCTGCTGCGCCATTTCAATAGCTCTTTTCGTCATGTTTCCGGCATCTCGGGCACGTATAGCTCCCCAGCCTTCATTTTTGACAGTCTCATAAAAGCCAAGATCCTTTGCCAATTCATATTTAAAGCTCTCAGACATGATTCCACGGCGTCGACCCAATATAAATGACTCCCTTCAAGGCGCTTTAATGAGGTTAAGCCCGGTTTTATTACACCGGTGCCTCTATAGTATGTACCGGATAAGACATCAGCTAAACGTTTCAAAATATGTAAAAAGCTCCAATCAGGAGGCATAATGCCAACCTTCATGGAGCTATACAATGATATGTTCAGGAAATAAAAAAGCAGCAAACCTGTGTCTACTGCCCGCTTAATGCGATAGAACCTGAATGATCATGTTCTGAAAAAGTTAATTGAACTGTTTCGGTGAGAACATCGGCATAGCTGTAGGAAACTCTTTCAAAAGCATTTTCTTCCTGATCAAGCTCAATGACGAATACTGCTGGGTAGGTTTCGGCCAAGACCCCGGAACGCTCGATCGTTTTCTTGCGACCTCCGTTGGCTTTTAAAGTCAATCGTTTGCCAAGATTTAAATCTAAAACCTTTTTTATATCAGACAAAGTTTTAGCCACTGCATCCACCTCACTATAGCTAGTATACAACTTTTCGTTATGTAAGTCAAATAAAATCTAAATTATAACAGCAAGAAAAGTTAGTTGTCAACATAATAATTTCAACAAAATCCCCTTTACTTCAACATTATTTTAAACCAATTTGTTTACAATTATGTAACAGCCATGAAAAAAATTTCAGAAAATCTACGTGGATAATACTGTCAAATAAAGGGGTACTTTTTAAATCTCCTTCCTGTTTTTCCGAAACAAAAAACCGCTAAAGGAAGCGGTTATTGTTCTATATTTATTCGTTTGTAAGGCATGCCAGTTCTCAGCACACCCTTTGTTTCAATGCCTCCAAGGCCTTTCTGCCGGGTTAGCGTGTTCTTCAATATTTCCCACACATTTATTCTTTCAATAAAGGGAGTGAAACTGATTTTCGCTACAATATAAACTGGGTCAAGAGCATGGATATTAACTCTTGACGGGGAACTGGCAAAATTGGCCCCTGCATGGATAAGGGATTCAAAATGAGATTGGCATGCTCCTGCAAAAATAACAAGCTGATCCAGATTAGGGATTTTTTTTCGTGCATTCAATACTGTCTGCACAAAATGTTTTGAGTGTCTGTAAGCATTTATGTCGCTAACTTCTCCCTTTACTTTTGAATAAGCGTCATGGCCTGTAATCACCAGAATGTCCGGCCGGTACTTATCCATAAGATCTGCAACCTTTTGAGGCATATCTTTTTCAGGACAGTGCACACCGTAAACAGGGACTCCGATCTTTTCATAAAGTGTCATGCACTTTTGGAGATATAATGCATCTCCATCCATATGAAGCACTCTGCCGGGTATATGAAAAAAATCCTCCTGATGGTTATAGCTGTCTGTGGCATAAAACTCTTCTTTTTCACGCAATAGGTGATAATCCTGGGTGAGCAAGTATAAGGACTGCTCAAGCTTTTCTTTTTCTACGGCCTGCCGGCTGTTCTGCTCGCGCTCATTCACGACCAGCAGATCTGTACAAGGGGCATCGGCAACGAGCCTGAATTCTTCTCCATACAATACGGCAGCCAAAGTGCCAAGATGCGTCTGTTTAATATCAATAACCCTAAACAGCATATCAAGCTGATAGGATTTTCTGGCCACAATATCTCCAATTTTTATCTGCATTCTTTTCACTCCAAAATATCAATTTTGGATCACCTGTATTCATGAATAACTTCCTTTTTCAGCCTATGAAGGAAAAAGGAAATGGTGTTTGTTCATCAGGAATGAATAACATTACTTAAAAGGCTCTTTTCTTAAATTATTGCTGCTCCTCCCTCTTTTTCTTGAATATACATGTAATCTAGAGGGAAATTTCAAGAAAAGATGTGCCGAAGCATTTCTTCATACGTTTTTGAAACCTATAAGAATTGCAGCATTGCGAAAGCAGCCTCATAAAAAAACACCTGAAATTATTCAGGTGCTAAAGCATTGTTCTTAGCTTTTCGCTGAGAACAGCAAATTCTTTTATAGAAAGGGTTTCCCCTCTTCTTCTTGGATCAATCCCTGCTTCCTCAAGAGCCTTCTCGATCAGCTCCTTTTGAAGCTTGCCTGACGGCAGTGTGTGAGTCAAATTATTTAAAATGGTTTTTCTTCTTTGGGCAAAGCTAGCCCTGACCACATGAAAGAAAAAATCCTCATCATCTACTTCAACCTGAGGCTTCTCCCTTGTCAAAAGGCGAATCACAGCGGAATCTACATTCGGCTGCGGCACAAATACCGTTTTAGGAACCGTCATCACCGTCTTGGCTTCTGTGTAGTACTGTACAGCGATTGAAAGGGAACCGTAGTCCTTTGTAGAAGGATTTGCTGCAATACGGTCGGCTACTTCCTTCTGAAGCATAACAACAATCCCTCTTAATGGGAGCCTGTCCTCAAGGAGCTTCATAATAATAGGGGTTGTCACATAATAAGGCAGGTTTGCTGCTACAACAATGTCTTTGCACTCTGCAAATTCCTCTAGAATTACTGATTTAACATCAGCTTTTAAAATATCCTGGTGTATAACTTTCACATTCGGGTATGGTGATAAAGTATCCTCTAAAATCGGCAGGAGTCTTTGATCAATTTCATAGGCCACAACCTTTTTTGCCCTCTTTGCCAGCTGCTCAGTCAGTGCACCGATTCCTGGACCAATTTCAATCACGCCTGTTTCTTCTGTAATTTCTGCGTGATCTGCAATCCGGTGAAGAATATTTGTATCAATCAAGAAGTTTTGTCCAAGACTCTTTTTAAACGAAAAGCCGTGCTTATCAAGAATTCCTCTTGTTCTGGCAGGCGTGGCGATATCTTTAATCATTTTTTGCTTCCTCCTGCAGTATTTCTTTAAGAGCCAATCCAAATGCTTCGCGTGTTATTTGAAACATATGCAGCCTTTTTTGCAGCTGTTTGCCATTGGCATATCCGATTTTCAAAATGGAACCAAGCTTTTCTCTTCTAGACTTTGCAAGCGGGTGGCCTAGAAGCCCTGCTGTCAAAAGATCCTCTGCACTGATTTCAGCAGGAGCATCAGCCATTTCTTCCTTAACGGCAAGCAAGGCTTCCCTGATTGCTGCAGATGATGCGTGCTCAACACCGATCCCCCTGCCGTTTTTAGGCCTTGCCTCATCCTTCGGAATAAAAGCGTGCTTACAGCCCGGTATAGCTTCAGAAATGGTCTTCCGGATTTTTTCTCCCGGAAAATCAGGATCCGTAAAAATGATAACCCCTCTTGATTGTTTAGCAAGGCGGATTTGATCTAATACTGTCTCTCCGATGGCAGAACCGTTTGTCTCAATAGTATCAGCCTGAACAGCTCTTTTTACAGCAGCAGTATCATCTCTTCCTTCCACCACAATAATTTCTTTTATTTTCATTATTTCCTCCAAAAGTGAAACATTAACAGATAAAACCGTCGAATCTATAAGTAATGAAAAACAATTTTTATTGAATAAAAGCTACCAACTTTAGTGTCAACTGAAAAAGTCAAAACCGGACTTCCCGATTTTTTCCTCCAGTGCTTGTCGGGGCTGACCAAGGCGCTTCCGCTTTTCTTTATTGTCCAGCTCCGCCTCCTAGCCCCTCGAGTCGCTTCTGGAAAAACCAAAAAGTCAAAACCGGACTTTTCGGTTTTTCCCTCCAGCGCTTGTCGGGGCTGGACAGTCGGCTCCGCTTTTCTTTATTGTCCAGCTGCAGCGCCTAGCCCGATCTGAGGTCACTTCAGAAAAAATCAAAAAGTCAAAAGCGGACTTTTCGATTTTTTCTTCCAGTGCTTGTCGGGGCTGACCAGGCGCTTCCGCTTTTATTATTATAACGCAAAAAAACAGAGGGGATAAAACCCTCTGTGAAAAGTTTAATTCAGGATTTTGATTTTCACTCTTTTGTTTCCCCATTTATAAGCAGAAGAATTGTCTGGGAAGAAGACATCAATTTTATGGCCGTTAATAGCCGAACCGGTGTCTGCTGCAACTGCATAGCCGTATCCTTCTACATACACCTTTGTACCTAAAGGAATAACGTCTGGATCTACTGCGATGACTTTTGCATTCGGGTTGGCTTTCAGATTAACTCCAGTTGCTGTCTTTCCTGAACAACCGCTGCAGCTTGCTGTATAAGCTGTAGAATTTACATACATTTCTTTTGAAACGGATTGGTTTCCGCGTGAGACATTTCTTGGTTTGCTATCTGATTTCGAAGCTACTGGAGTTGCTTTTGGAGCTGGCGGGGCTTTCGTTCCAATGGCAACAACGCGATCAGAGCTTTCCTGAAGAGTGCTGATGCTGATTAATTTTCTGCCGACTTCCTTGCCGTTTTTCCTGACAACTAAAAAGTTTTTAGTCTGTTTGCCCTTTTCTCCTGGTTCCACCACTTTTTGCTCTCCGCGGTCCAGATTGCTGTCATTCTTTGTGACAACGGCAAACCTTAAAGGTTCTTCCACTACATCGGTGACTTTTTCTACACGCAGCACGCTTACGGTTTCATTCTTCCGCAAGGTATGGTCCATTCCAGGCTCAACTTGATCATGATCATTGAGCTTGATGTTCCGATCTTTCAAAAAGTCAGCGACAGTAGTCGAAGTGGTCCAAACTTGTTCCTTTTTACCACCATTATTCAGTGTCAGCTGAAATGCACGGTCAATTGTCAAGGCTGTATCTTTACCGATTTTGGTTTCAAGAGATGGGCTAACCTTATCGAACTTAGATAATTTTATGTGCTCTTCCTTCAGCACATCCCCTACCGTTCGGGCAGTCGTCATAACAGTTGACGTTTTTCCGCCGCTTGTAACCGTAACGGGTTTCGCATCCTGAAACACAATTTTCATGTTACTCTTTATCCTGGTGTTCTCAGGATGTGACAGCTTATCATGACTGTCTGGATCTATATTTAATTCCCGAAGCAAATTACCTACCGTCTCAGCATGTGTTCTGATTTTTTCCTGTTTGCCGTTGATATCTACTGAGACATCTTGCTTTGATCCCTCGTATGTACCAAATGCTGTACCAGTTCCTAGCACTAGTAAGCTAGCGGCAGAAAGAATAATCTTGTTTTTATTCATTCTTTCGGAAAATAGCTTTTTCATATTTTTTATCAAAATAAAAAAACGCCTCCTTATCCTCCGGTGATTATATAGAGTATATTTCCACCTGTCAACCGTCACCACTTCTTTCTTGTATTTGTAACACGTGACACTATTATGCTAAAAAACTAGCAAAAAAGAAAGAAATAGTTATCGACAAAGTTATCCTATGTGAGAAAGAAGAAGCATAGAACAAATCATTTTGGAAGCCTGATAGACAGGCTTCCTGAGCTTTCGACAGATTATTTTATCAAGAAATGCCGAAAAATTTCTTGGCATTTTCCGTTGTCTGCCTGCCTACCTCTTCAACTGTGATGCCCCTTAATTTGGCAATTTCCTCCGCTACATATCTTACATAGCCCGGTTCATTCCGTTTTCCCCTGAAGGGATGCGGTGTTAAATAAGGGCAGTCCGTCTCAATGAGCAGTCTCTCCATTGGAACCTCTGCAGCAACTTCCTTTGGTTTTTTTGCATTTTTGAAGGTAACCGGCCCTCCAAGAGAAATATAGAAGTTCATATCAATGCATTGCATGGCTATTTCGATGCTTCCTGTAAAACAATGCATAATGCCTCCTACTTCCTCGGCACCTTCACTTTGAAGTATTTCCAGTACGTCTGCTGTGGCATCTCTGTTATGTATAATAATTGGCAGCTTTACTTCTTTTGCTAGAGCGATTTGTTTCTTGAAGACTTCCTTTTGCACATCTTTCGGAGACTTGTCCCAGTGGTAGTCAAGGCCCATCTCTCCTATTGCGACCACCTTTGGATGAGAGGAAAGCTCGCGGATCCAATTCAAATCCTCATCTGTCATGTCAATGGCATCTACCGGATGCCAGCCGATTGCTGCATAGATAAATTCGTATTGCTCTATGAGCTCCATTGCTCTCATAATGGTTTCACGATCAAAACCGACGACAACGATCTTTTCGACCCCTTCTTCTTTTGCTCTATTTATAACCTCTATTAAATCATCTTCGTACTGAACCGCATTTAAATGGGCGTGGGTATCAAAAAGCATGTAAAAAATCTCCTTTCAGTTTCATTTTTTACAGGTGAACCGAAGTTTATTCCTGTTTGCTTAAACGATTCTTTTTTGCTTTTATGCGCCTGTGTATCAAACTAGGTTTCTATTCACGAGTCTCTGACAAAAATCTTTTAAAAAGGCTAAAAAAAAGAGGTGTTCAGCAAAATGTTACACGTGAAACACCTCTTTCGACAATTATTTGATTCGGGTACCGTTGGCGAGTGTCTGATCAACTGAAGCAAGAGAAAGAATTCCGTTCTCTTCTCCAGCGAGAATCATCCCCTGGGATAGTTCGCCCCTAAGCTTGACTGGCTTAAGGTTTGCTACACAAATGACTTTTCTTCCTACAAGCTGTTCAGGCTCATAAAATTTCGCTATTCCAGATACAACCTGCCGTTTTTCATAGCCAAGGTCCAGCTGAAGTTTTAAAAGCTTATCTGCTTTTTTTACAGGTTCACAAGCGAGTACTTCTGCTACCCTTAAATCAACTTTAAAAAAGTCATCGATGGTGATTTCAGGTTCTTCTGGCTGAGCTTCTTCCTTTGGCAATTCTTCAACAGGAGCACTGCCCTTCATTTGCCCTTTGATGTACTCGACTTCTTCCTCCATATCAAGACGAGGGAAAAGAGGTTCAGATTGACCCACTTTTGTTTCGCCGAGACTTCCAAATGTTTTAAGACTTTCCCATGTTTTTAAGGCGTCATCTTCTACACCTAGCTGTGCAAAGATTTTCTCAGGTGCAATTGTAAGGAATGGCTTAAGCAAAATGGCCACTCTTCTTAGTGATTCAGCAAGATGGTACATGATGGACTGAAGATCCTCCGTTTTGGATGGATCCTTAGCTACTGCCCAAGGCTGTGTTTCATCAATGTATTTGTTCGTACGGCTGACAAGCTGCCATACAGCTGAAAGCGCGACAGAGAATTCCATTTTTTCCATTGCTTCTTCATAGCGCTCAACAGTACCTTGATTCATTTCAGCAAGAGACTTATCAAACTCTGTTATTGAGCCGCTGTAATTCGGAATCTTTCCGTCAAAATATTTCTGAATCATTGCTACCGTTCTATTAAGAAGGTTGCCAAGGTCATTTGCCAGGTCGTAGTTCAACCGCTCAACAAATCCTTCAGGTGTAAACACACCATCAGAACCAAATGGTACTTCGCGAAGCAAATAATAGCGAAGAGCATCAAGGCCGTACCGGTCGATTAATGTAACAGGATCCACTACATTGCCTTTTGATTTGGACATTTTTCCATCCTTCATCAAGAGCCAGCCATGGGCAAACACTTTTTTTGGAAGCGGCAGGTCGAGCGCCATCAGCATGATCGGCCAATAAATTGTATGGAAACGGACAATTTCTTTACTCATTAAATGGACATCTGCCGGCCAATACGTACGGAATTTTTCATCCTGATCTGTCCCGTACCCAAGAGCTGTGATGTAGTTAGACAAGGCATCAATCCAAACATAAACAACATGCTTGGGATCTCCAGGAACCTTCACTCCCCAGTCAAAGGATGTTCTGGAAACAGCAAGGTCTTCTAAGCCTGGTTTAATAAAGTTATTAATCATTTCATTTTTACGGGATTCAGGCTGAATGAATTCAGGATTTTCTTCGTAAAACTTCAAAAGGCGGTCAGCATATTTCCCCATGCGGAAGAAATAGGACTGTTCTTTTACCAATTCAACCGGATGTCCGCTGTCAGGGCTCTTACCGCCCACTACTTTTCCGCCTTCCATGATCGGATCTGCAAGCTGATGGACCGTATAATAGGTTTCATCAGGAACAGAGTACCAGCCTTCATATTCATCAAGGTAAATATCTCCTTGATCCAAAAGCCGTTTAAAAATTTTATCTACTGCTGTTTTATGACGCTCCTCTGTTGTACGGATAAAATCATCATAAGAAATTTCCATCATGTTCCACAGCTCTTTAATTCCGGAAACAATTCCATCTACGTATTCTTGAGGACTAATCCCTTGTTCTTCTGCTTTTCTTTGTATTTTCTGCCCATGCTCGTCAGTGCCTGTTAAGTACATGACATCAAAGCCGCGCATGCGCTTATACCGCGCCATTGCATCGCCAGCCGTTGTTGTATAGGCATGGCCAATATGTAAGTTCCCACTTGGATAATAAATTGGAGTCGTAATGTAAAAAGTTTTCCGACTTTCCATGAATTTCCCTCCCTGCAACAAATTAGAAGAAAAGCCCCCGCCCCAAAGGACGAGAGCGCTTTGGCTTTCTCGCATCTATACATTATGATAACATCTTGGCCTTTAATATCAAGAAATTATACCAATCAATGGACAAAAAATTCAATCGGCTAAAGAATAATATATTGCTGCCAAAATAACCAATTGCTCCCTTTTGTCGAAAGGGTGTTGAAATATGTCGAATATTGTTTATAATTGGCTTGTATTTATTTAAAGAAAAGTTAGCATTTTCATGTTTAATATTTACCTTTTTTTAGGTTTATTTGCCTATTTTTGCGGGTACTTGTTATGGTAAACCCACTACTATCAAGGTCTTTCTTAACTTCAGATATTCGTCAACTGACAAATTCGCATAAAATGATTGACGTATTTTGGAAACATTGATATGCTAATGTAGCAATTAATTTTTGTCGAATAATGACGAAGTTAAGAGATAAACCACATAGAGAAGGTTAAATTGGGAGGAGAATGAATCGATGAAATCTACAGGTATTGTACGTAAAGTTGATGAATTAGGCCGCGTGGTAATTCCAATCGAATTGCGCCGTACTTTAGGCATTGCAGAGAAGGATGCTCTAGAAATTTATGTTGATGATGAAAGAATCATTTTGAAAAAATACAAACCAAACATGACTTGCCAAGTAACTGGTGAAGTTTCTGATGACAACTTGTCATTGGCTAACGGCAAATTGGTTCTTAGCCGCGAAGGTGCAGAACAAATCATTAAAGAAATTCAAAACCAGTTCCAAACAAAATAAGCACGGTTTATTTAAAACCCTCCAGCTCAGCTGGAGGGTTTTTTATTGGCTTATTATTTCTTAATAGCTTCTTCAGTCAATATGGTAGGCCTGATAAACTTCGCGCTTTTGCAAACCGCGGTCTGCTGCAGCAAGCTTAATGGCTTCCTTCGAGGTGTGGCCTTTTTCAATATAATATTCAACATGCTGCTGCAGCGTCCATTCATCCCAAACGTTTTCTTCTGGTGTCCTGTTTTCTTCTTTACTTCCTTCAACAATGAGGCAGAATTCCCCTCTGGCCTCATTTTGGCTGGCCCAGTCTGAAACCTCCTGAAGGGTTCCCCGAATAAATTCCTCGAATTTTTTCGTGAGCTCCCGGCAAATCGAGATTTTTCTATTCCCAAAATAGTCCTGCATGAGAAGAAGAGTTTCCTTTAATCGATGCGGAGATTCATAAAAAATGAGTGTTTCCTTATATTGCTTTAACTCCTCTAGCTCCTTCTTCTTCTCTTTTTTCTGTCTATCGAGAAATCCATAAAACAAAAAGGGCTGCGGGGAAATTCCAGAAGCAATTAGTGCCGTAAGGGCAGCGTTTGCTCCGGGGAGAGGGATCACATTGATCCCTTCCGCAACAGCTGCTTTTACTAACTCACTTCCCGGATCCGAAATCGTGGGCATACCCGCATCACTGACGATGGCAATGGTTTTCCCTTCCTTTAGAAGACTTAGGAGCTTATAGCTGCTGCTTTCCTTATTATGTTCGTGATGGCTTGTCAGGGGAGTTTCTATTTCAAAATAGTGACAAAGCTTTTTCGTCTGTCTTGTATCTTCTGCAGCGATTAAATCAGCTTCTTTTAAAATGTTAATAGCCCGAAAGGTCATGTCCTCCAAATTTCCTATTGGAGTAGGGACCAGATACAGGCTGCCTGTTTCAGTGCTTTCCTTAAAGCTTTGCTGCACCCGCATATATTTTCCTCCTTATTGCCTAAAATGATATTGATCCGCTTAATCCTCATGTTTAATCTCGGCATCCAATCTTGAAGGCTTATCTCCATATAGAATTTTACGGACCTCCTCTGTATATTCCCCGCCCTCATTATAGACAAAGAGCGGCGGGAGAATCTTAAGATCAGGCTGTCCGTTTTTTATTCCTTCTATTAATAAAGTGTTTGCTTCCTTGCCATGTTTCGGATAGACAAATTGAATTCTTTTCGGCTCAAGCTTATACTTTCTCATTAATTCTACAATTTCAAGTAACCGGCCTGGCCTATGAACAAATGCCGCTTTCCCTCCCATTTTCAGAAGCTGGCTGCTCACCTTTACAACATCCTCAAGGGTGCAATATATCTCATGGCGCGCAATGGCGAAGTATTCATTTTCATTCATCTCCCTCTTTTGGGGAGTTTTGAAATAAGGCGGATTGCATGTGACCACATCAAACTTGCCGTGTCCGAGCTGCTTGGGCATCTCTTTAATATCACCATGAACCATTTTTATCTGTTCATTTAATTGATTATATTCGATGCTTTTTTCTGCCATTTGATAAAGTCTTTCCTGCAGTTCGACCCCGGTAATTTCAGCATGGGTCCTTGTGCTTAATAATAACGGTATGACACCATTGCCTGTACAAAGATCAAGGATTCTCCCTTTTCGAATCGGCAAATAAGCGAACTTGGAAAGCAATACAGCATCAAGGGAAAAGGAGAAAACGGAGGGACTCTGAATAATCCTCAGATCTTCTGCGAGCAAATAATCCAATCTTTCATCACCTGTTAATTCAATCATGTCCGGTTACCCTTTCTTTGGAAATTGATAAAGCTCTTAAAAAGTGAAAAAAGCTTCCTGATGGAAAAGGAAGCCAATTTACTACTTCTTATTCAAAAATGAAAGGCAGAAGAGACAGTCTCCATCCTTACGGAGACTACCGTAATGAATATTGCAAATGTGGAAGCCTTCCTGGTAAAGACGAGCCAAATTGTCATAGCCTTCGCCAACATCCATGGCAGCATTTTTCTGATCCTCGTCTTTTTCCTTGTCCTTGTTTTGGCCGGAAGTCTTGGATAAGGGTGCCATTGCATCCATTCTGCGTCTTAAATTTTGATTTTCAAGTGTAAGATGATGATTTTCTTCGATAAGTTCAGCAATATGCTGTTTTAATTCACCCAGCTGTCCATAGAGGGAACCAATTTGTTCTTCCATACTGCTGACAGATTCGAAGATTTCTTTTTTATCCAAGATTTCCACCTCATTCTGTGGATTGCATTGGAACGGCGCCTTCTTGCTTTAATTCTTCCCAGTTAAATTCAACCACATGATCCTTGTCCAACAGTTGAACTTGAAGAATTCGCTCCAGAATATTTAAGCCGACAACTTTCCCTGATCCATTAGGTGTCGCAATCATTTCCCCAACATCAGGAAGAAGTTCTTTGGCAGACTCATATTCATCATTTTCATATTTCAGGCAGCACATAAGTCTTCCGCACAGTCCTGAAATTTTTGTGGGATTAAGAGAAAGATTCTGATCCTTCGCCATTTTAATCGAAACCGGCTCAAAGTCTCCGAGAAAGGTCGAGCAGCAAAGCATGCGGCCACATGGTCCTATACCTCCAAGCATTTTCGCCTCATCCCTTACACCAATTTGCCTAAGCTCAATCCGTGTTTTGAAAATGGAAGCCAAGTCTTTTACAAGCTCTCGGAAATCAACACGCCCATCTGCTGTGAAATAGAAAATGACTTTATTCCGGTCAAATGTATATTCTACATCGACAAGCTTCATTTCAAGCCCGTGCTGCATCACTTTCTGCTGGCAAACTTCATAAGCATCATTGGCAGCCTGATGGTTCTCCTCTACAATCATACGGTCTTTTGCATCGGCGACTCTTAATACTTTTTTCAGCGGAAGAACAACGTCATGTTCACCAACTTGCTTCTCGCTGATCACTACTTTCCCGAACTCAATGCCTCTTACTGTTTCGACGATGACAAAATCGCCGTCTTCTATATGAAACCCATTAGGATCGAAATAATAAATTTTGCCCGCTTTTTTGAAGCGAACGCCTACAACTTTATACAAAGTTATCCCTCCTGCAACGTTAAAACCAATTGCTCCATCAAGAGTTGCGGATTGACATTGGACTGCAGCCTTTTTTTCGCTTCCAATATTGAGGTGATTTTGTCAGCAGCTCCGAGCTGTGTCATTTGCAGAGCATGCTGGCGCAAAGATTCGTTGAGATCCTTAAATACGATTGTCTCCTCTTTTCCAATTTGAATGGAAATCACGTCTTTATATAAAAACAAAAGCAAATCCAACCCGCATTCTTGAAGTTCTTTATCTGTAAAAAACGGCATCCATTGTGTGTGGACAAAAATGATTGCCTGATCTTTGCGTGAAGTTAATGCTTCATATAATTTTATCACTTTCGCTCTAGCTTCTGCAAACCAATCATTTCGACTTAATTCGATGGCATCATCCAGATTATTGGTCATTTGGGCAGCGATTCCAGCAAGATGAGGTGCAACCTGATTTTTTTCAAGCTCCAGCCGAATGGCTGCCGGAGGAATTGGATGAAAAGAAAGCGTTTGGCACCTGGAGAGAATGGTATTAAGAATTTGATGAACCTGTTCTGTCATAAGAATCGCCATCGTTTCACGATTTGGTTCTTCTAAAAATTTCAGCAGACTGTTGGCCGCATTGGTAGTCATTTTATCAGCCTGGGAAATGATATAGACCTTTTTATTTGATTCGAGTCCTGTTTTTGAAAATTCTTCTTGAAGCTCCTGTATTTGCTTCTTTTTGATTGACAGCCCGTCAGGCTCAATGAGGTGGACGTCTGGGTGATTTCCTGAATCAATGCGTCTGCAGTTGCGGCAATGGCCGCAAGGTTTAAACTCCTGCAGGTTCTCACAAAAATAGCTTTTCGCGAGCAGCATGCTTACTTCCATTTTTCCCGTCCCTTTTTTCCCTTCAAAAAGATAAGCATGTGCCAAACGGTTTTTCACAATACTGTTCGCGAGGAGCTTTAATACTCTTGGCTGATAGTCAGCAAGTTCATCCCAAGTTTTATTCATTGCCATCACTCTCTAAGTATATAAGTTAACAAGCAGCCCTTTAATTTCGCCTACACTTGCCAGGATATCGAGATTGCTTTTCTCTTTATTGACAACTTCGTCCGTTAAATCAATCAGCTTTCTGTCTACCTGCTGGACAACGTTCAGGGAGCGGCCATTGCCGCTGAAATCCCAGCTTCGGGACTGCTTCAGGTTAAGTCCATAGTCTACGGCTTCATTTATAAAACGCTTTACAATTCCTTTGAATTTAGCAAGATCGTTAAAATTTCTTGATTTGGAAAGCCTTGTGCCAGCTTCCTGCAAATCGCCAATCATCTTATTAAGCTGCTCGATTTGCAGCTTGTTCTCCTGTTTATGAACCGTTTCCTGAAACCCTTTGGAAGAAACGGTAACTTCCTTCTGGGCTATCCTCGAATCGATATTCGTCCGAAGATCCTGGTTTATCTTCATTTCATCTCACCTTTAAAATTGATGAAAGTGCTCTACTGGAACGACAAATACCGTTGCCCCGCCCACTTCCACTTCTATTGGGTACGGTACATAGGAATCGGCATTTCCGCCCATAGGGGAAACAGGCGCAACCATTTGTTCCCTTGACTCACAGTTTTCCTTGATCAGTTCTAATGCTTTATCAACACGGATATCTTCTGTACCAATCATGAAAGTGGTATTTCCTGAACGGAGAAATCCTCCTGTAGTAGCCAATTTCGTTACACGGAAATTATGTTCTGTCAAACTGCTTAATAAATGATGGCTATCTTGGTCCTGTACTACAGCAATGATAAGTTTCATAGCGAACTGCCTCCTATTTATTGTCACATTTCTCTTATTGTAAAAACCCTTTTTCTATACATCGGCGGCTTCCGAAGATCCTTTTATGGTTATACAGAATCATCTTCCTGAAAACAGCCATTTTAGAACTTATTTTGATAACAGATCGATCTTATTTGCTAAAATATTCATAACATCCTGTGTTACCTTTTCAATAGAACCACTTGCATCAATGGTTACAATGCGTTCAGGAAACATGCTTAATACCTTTTTATATCCTTCCTGAACTTTATAATGAAAATCGATCTCTTCAAGATCCAGCCGATTTACTTCCCTGCTGTCATTTTTATTAATCCTTTGCATGCCCGCTTCGGGATGGAGGTCAAAATAGACCGTTAAGTCAGGCATCACATGGTTTGTAGCAAACATGTTAATACCTAGCACTTCTTCAATGCCAAGACCTCTTGCATATCCCTGATAAGCAAGTGAACTGTCAATAAAACGGTCGCAAAGAACGATTCTCCCCTCATCTAAAGCGGGGATGACTTTTTCAGCCATGTGCTGGCGTCTTGCAGCTGCATAAAGCAAAGCTTCTGTACGGGCATCCATCTCTGTGTTTTCTTTATCTAAAATAACAGAGCGGATTTGTTCGGCAATTTTAATACCGCCAGGCTCCCTTGTTGCAAGAACGTTAATGCCCTTTTCTTTCAAAAGGTCTACTGCTTTTTGCAGAATGGTTGTTTTTCCTGCGCCCTCAGGACCTTCAAATGTAATAAAACAGCCGCTCAAACGAATCACCTTTTCTATTTATATACTGCTAACGTTCCCAGATGTAATTGTCTTCCGCCATGGAACCTTGTCCCATGGGCAATCATGGATTGAATCTGATCCAGATGAAACTGTGCGATCCTCTCCCCTGCAGCAAGCAGAGGTATTCCAGGAGGATAGGGAATAACAGCTTCAGCACTCAAAGAGCCAATTGCCTTTTTAAAAGAAACAGAATGGATTTCTCTCTTTTTCAAACTGGCATATGATACCGGAAGCCTTGCGATGGGCTCGTATTCCAAAGCTGGAATGGTATGTGAGCTCTTTTCTCCATCTTTAGACTCCGATAGGTTTTCCCATAGTATACCATACCTCTCGGCAAAAGGATTCCACTCATTCAAAGCCAGAACGAGCAAAAAGTGCTTATGATCTGCCAGCTCTCCAAAAAAGCCGCTTTTTTCAAAAATCCTTTGCAGTTCAAAGCCGCTCACCCCTTTTTCAGAACAAACCGTCACTTTCAGCGGATCAACCTTTGAAACAGGATTTGACGGGCTCATTATTTTAATCCCAGGCAGGTTTGAGAGATCTTTCTTTGTTTGTTCAGCGGCTTTCAATATGCCTTGAAGCCGGCCTTTTTCCGCAATATCCTGCAGATACGCTCTGGCCAGATCCAATGAGGCCATAATCGGATAAGAAGGACTGCTGCTCTGCAAGACCGATAAATAATGCTCTACTTTTTCCCGGTCAACGAGTGAGCTGTTGAAATGAAGATATGATCCCATTGTCATTGCTGGCAGCGTCTTGTGAGCGGAATGAATGACAATGTCTGAACCAGCCTCAATGGCTGATGCAGGAAAAGGAGCGCCTAGAGAAAAGTGAGCCCCATGTGCTTCATCAATCAGAACAGGTATGCCTTTACTATGGGCTTTTTTGACAGCCCAGCTTAAATCCCCTGCTAAACCGTAATAGTTGGGGCTTGTTAAAACGAGAGCGTTCGCATCCGGATACTGCTCAATGGCTTTTTCAATGACAGTTTGGGGTACATGGGAAGGAACCTGCAGCCCCTCCTCAAAACCGGGTCCAAGAAAAACCGGTATAGCTCCTGCAAGTTCTATAGCATTTATGATGGACTTATGGCTGTTTCGCTGCACAAGAACAAGGTCATCTGTACCGCAGCAGGAAAGGATCATGGCCAGGTTCCCTGCGGTCGAACCATTTACAAGGAAATAGGTCTGCTGTACACCATAATAATGTGCGGCGAGCTCCATGGCCTCTGCAATAGGTCCCTCGGGTTCATGCAAATCATCCAGACCGGTAATTTCCGTTGCATCAATTTGCAGGATATTTTGAAAAAAGGCCCGGCCCTCATAAGGAAACACTTCTCCATTTTTATGGCCTGGTACATGGAAGGAAACAGGCTGATTGGAACTGTGCTTGACTAAAGCTGAAAACAAAGGAGTATTCAAAGTGACATCTCCAATCTATTAGTATGTTAAACTCTTGCGTAAGAATTCTCGCTAAAGCTTTGGACTGAAAATAAAGGAAACAAACATCTAAAGAATTTTAGTTTTGGCTGCAGCAAATACTCTAATGTTGATTATATCAAGGCTCGGCCGATCTTATCTCTTATAAATTTTTACTTATTTTGTGGGAATGCCAACAAGATTCGAAAGACTGATGCATGCACCACGAATAGCCTAAAATAAAAAGACCCTCTATAGGGCCTCTCTCTGTGCGCAGCGGGCTATCAAACTATGTCTCAGGAATAGAGCGGAGGCGTCTTAACCCTTTTCAACTTATCAATAAAATATTGGTACTTCGGTTCATTTGTTTCCGTTCCGATCATTTCTGCTTCACATTCGCAGCAAATAAAACTTGTATACAGATGAATGCCTTCTGTTTTCTTCCCCTCACAAACAATACAAGTCTTTAATGGTTTTTCCGTCTGATGATTATCCAAACTCTCCACCTCCATACCGTCTATTTTCTCCCGAATCGGTTAATTGTATACAAAATTTAGAATACACGGGATAAATGCCCATACCTCAATGTATGAACAGTACAATATCTCCGTGTATGTCTGAAAAAATTACACTGGCTTTAAGAGATGAGCAGCTGAAAAAGCACAAAAAAAGAACAGCTGATTTGCTCAGCTGTTCTTTCGGATGCCCGGCAATGTCCTACTCTCACAGGGGGAAACCCCCAACTACCATCGGCGCTGAAGAGCTTAACTTCCGTGTTCGGTATGGGAACGGGTGTGGCCTCTTCGCCATCATTACCAGACAAATATAGAAGAGATTGCTCTCTCAAAACCAGATAACACAGTCACACGTTTCACAGGAGAACACTTCCGTGTTCCTTCTTTTGGGTATCACATTAGGTTAAGTCCTCGATCGATTAGTATCCGTCAGCTCCACGTGTCACCACGCTTCCACCTCGGACCTATCTACCT